>DASYBP010000091.1:0-3632 GCA_036500715.1 Rhodopila sp. | reverse complement strand
GGCCAGTCCGAATTCGCCGACCGCAGCGCGATCTTATTGCCGGACCGTCAGTCCGCCGAACTGGCCGCCGCCGCCCGACGCGGCAATCCGGGGGCGGTGGACCAAATACCGCTGGAATTCATCGACGACACGCTGGGGTTTCATCCGGAGTGGATCGTCGACAAGATCGCACCGCGGCCGGTGCTGTTCATCACCTGCGACGACGACAGGCTGGTGCCGCCGGAGGAAAGCGAATCGCTGTACGCTCACGCCGGCGAACCGAAGAAACTGATCGTGCTGAAAGGGTGGGGACATTACGAGGTCTACACCGGTGAGGCGTTCCGCCAGGTGATCGAGCCGACGCTGAGTTGGTATCAAACCAACCT
The DNA here is from genome assembly GCA_036500715.1 of Rhodopila sp. Taxonomy (GTDB): domain Bacteria; phylum Pseudomonadota; class Alphaproteobacteria; order Acetobacterales; family Acetobacteraceae; genus Rhodopila. Next base: position 3,267 of record DASYBP010000091.1, on the reverse strand, counting down.
GCCCGCACGGCCGGTGGGCTGATGCGGGGCCCCCTTATGGACAGCAGAACCGTGACCGGTTATCGGGCGCCGCCTGATTGCCGTGAGGTCCCGCCGTGCCAGATGCTCCCCCTGATCGCCTTTCCAACAATCCGAAGAGTCCGTTCTATGACGAGGCTGTCTTGCGCCGCGGTGTTGGCATTCGGTTCAAGGGCGTTGAGAAGACCAATGTCGAGGAATACTGCGTCAGCGAGGGTTGGGTCCGTGTCGCCGTCGGCAAGACCCTGGATCGCCGGGGCAACCCGCTGACCCTCAAGGCCAGCGGGACTGTCGAGCCGTATTTCCGGGATAGCGAGACGGACGAGGCCTGACTAAAACGAAGCTGATCCGTCGTCACCTGATCGCTACAGCGGAGGGCTATTGGGCACAGGATCGGACCGGCTATTCTCCGCGAGCGCGAGACCACCGCGATTCGGCGCGCTGGGTTCACAAGAGTCAGATTTTTCGGGAGCTCGAACTTGAAGGTCGGCATTATAGCGGGGTCCCTGCCGCCGCAGGTGTGCGGGGTTGGGGATTTCACCGGGGCCCTGATCAGCGCGTTCCGCGGCCGTGGGATCGAAGTCGCGGTGATCCACCGGGATCCATGGCGGATTTCCGATATTCCGGGCGTGCTGCGGGAACTGGGCCGCGCGCGACCCGACGTCGTGCATATGCAATACCCGACGCACGGGTTCCGGCGCTCCCTGACCCCGCACATGCTTCATCTCTGCTTGACCCGCCGTCTACGCGTCACAACACTGCATGACTACAACGGCCAACGCTGGCCTGTCCGTACTGCGATGAGCGTGTTTGCCTGCGGCGGAGAGGTCGTGATGGATGCCGCCCCTGATCGTGTGGCGTTCGTGATGCGCCACCCTTGGATGCTATCCCATATGACCCGCATACCGATCGGCAGCAACATGCCGGGCGGCCGGTGGGAGCCGGTTGGACCGTTCACGGTGGTTCATTTCGGGATGCTCAGGCCTGAAAAAGGCCTCGAAGAGTTCATCGAACTCGCGAGGCTCAGCAGGGAAGCGGATCGTCCGTGGCGCTTTCTGATCGTCGGCGCGGTGGTGCCGCACGCCCGCAACTATGCTGAGCGGTTGTTCCATCTGGCTGAGGGAACCGGGATCGAGTGGCGAACAGGCCTCGGCTCCAATGATGTGTCAGAGACTCTGCGCCATGCTCATGCTGCCTTTCTCGCCCCCACCGGCGGGCTTCACGAGCGCCGGGGGACCCTGCTGGCGTGTGCGGCGAATGGGCTTCCTGTCATCGGCAAAACAGACTGGGCGACGCCCGAGTTTCTCAAGGACTACGTGATCGCTGCCGGGTCGCCTGCCGATGCGCTGTGCGCCTTGGATCTGTTGAGCAGCAGTGCGGAGCATCTGGCGGCGCAAAGCAAGCGGTCGGTTGAGCTCGATAAGATGTTCTCCTGGGATGCCATCATCGACGCTTACGTCGCACTGTTCGAAGATCGGCTCGGAGGGCGTCGAAATGCCAGCCGCCGGGGGCCGACCGAACCCACGGGACGACAAGGGCAGCGGACGGCGGCCGTTGGGTCTGACCCCTGCGTCTGATGAAGGGTGCGCGCGGCAAGCTGGCCCGGTTTAGGGCTCTGGAGAGTATCTCGGTGCTTTCCTGGAGTGGTCTGGAAAGCGCTTGCCGCCAGGGGCTGTCGCTGGTGTTTTTCCTGCTTACCATGCGGTTCATGGCACCCGCCGACCTGGGGGTATTCTCCTTGGCGGTGGCCCTTATCGCAGTTGTCGGCATCATCATAGATGAGCCGATCGGAGAGGCGCTGGTGCAGCGGGACAACGTTTCCGCCCTGGATTGGGACACCGGCTATACCGTCAACCTGGGGGTCGCCCTTGCCTGCCTGCTTTTGTCCGGCATCGCCAGCGTGGTGCTGGCGGCTCTGGCTCCCTCGCCGCTTGTCCTTGCCCTGCCCGCACTGTCCCTTAGTTCCCTCGTTGGCGCTTTGGGAAACATCCATAAAGCCTACCTCGGGCGGTTGCTGAATTTCCGCGCCATCGCAAAGACCGCGCTGGCAGCGCAACTCGTGGCGGGCATCGTCATGCTGAGTTCGGCCGCGATGGGTTTCGGTTGGTGGGCACTCGTCCTTAACGTGCTCATCGCGGCAATGATAACCAGCGCGATCTATCGGCACATCACGCCGTGGAGGTCCAGGCTGCGCATCAGCCGCGCCACGATCGCCGATCTGGCTTCGTATGTGGGCTACTCGGCGGCGATCCGATCAGTCTACCTGCTGCGGGACCAGCCGCTTTTGATCGCCGCCGGGGCAGTGCTAGGGCTGACGTCAGCCGGATACCTGAGCCTCGCGATGCGCGTCGCGCGGACCGTAGGGCAATTGTTTGAGGATGTGACCTCTCGCCCGCTGATCTCCCTCGTCAGTCGCAAGAAGGATGATCTCGGGCAGTTCGGTGCCGTGCTCACGCAGGTCCTGTTCATCGTCGGTGTGCTCGCGCTGCCAGGCCTGCTCATGCTGGCGGAGATCGGGACACCAATCCTGAGGGTTCTGCTGGGGAAGGCGTGGGCGCCCGCCGGGAACCTTTTGCCCTGGGTGTGCGCGGCCGTAGGCGGATGGCTGTTGCTGCATATCGTTGCGGTGGCGCTGCGTGCCCGCGGTCTGGGCAGACTGGCAGTCTGTCTGACCGCCCCCGCGGCAATCATTGATCTGGGCATTTTCGCGTCAGCGGCAGTCTTTGGCTTTGACTGGACCCTGAGACTGTGGGCCGCCCGCTCGCTTCTGGTCATCCCGGTTCTGATCCCCATCCTGTCCACCCGGCTGGGGGTCAGGGCGCTAGACCTGGTCCGGGTCTGGCTGTTGCCGATTGCGGCGACGTTTCTCATGCTGGGGTCGCTCCGGTTTGTGGAGAGCCATCAGGTGGCAGCGCCCGGGATAAGCGGTGTGATCCTGCTCGCCGGCGCCGGAGCAGTGGTCTACGTCGCAACGTTCGCCGCCACATATGGAATGAATGGCCTGCTTTCAGCATTCTCGGCTCTACCAGGCCGCAGCCGCTCCGGTCGTGGTGACAACGTCTTGATCACGGGCGGGCAGCCCGATTTCAATCGACCTCGGAACAATTCTTCGCCGGAAAATTCATCATGAGTGGGCCAGCATCGTTCCTGGATCGTTACGCGAAGCTCGACCAGCTTCTGTTCGCGGCGCTTCCATCCGGTTACGCCCGCGCCGCCTATGCGAAAGCAAACTTCCTGTTGTTCCGGAAG
>DASYBP010000090.1:0-5963 GCA_036500715.1 Rhodopila sp. | reverse complement strand
AAAGCAATTTTGGCTTGCAAGGAGCCCCGCGATTAAAGAGCAGGAAAACGGCACTTCAACCGAACAAAAAAACTGCGATTGGGCGAAAAGCGCTTGCCAAATGGATCGCGATTAAAGAACGGAAGAATGGCTCCGCCAGGGCCGAACCAAAGAATGGCTCGAAACAGGAGGACAAAATGACATCAAGGCCGATACCCTGATCCCAAGCTCTCAACTCTCCACGAAACCGGGGCAGGTCCAGGATAGAATCTGACGGATGGAACCCTCACTCTCGGCCGAGCCGCCCGGCTTTCCGCCGTTTCGCACGGACTCGTCCGTCTGATTTTCACCACTAGCCCCTTCTTTCGAACGCTGAAGGAGAACCTATTTCTGAGCGCAGGCCGTCGATGCGGTCGAGCAGCTTCGGCGAACGTTGCTGGCGTTAAGATAGCGTCCGGTGAGAGCCCAAGCTCTCAACTCTCCACGAAACCGGGGCAGGTCCAGTCTTTCGCCAGCGCACTCGGGGAAGCTAGCATTCCGAGGCGGTTGCCGATGCGGTGCTGAACCACCGCCAGGCTGCGACTCGTGGTGGCATGCTGGGAGTACACCAGCGATCAAGCCGCTGGCCCGAACAGGTCAGGGCGATGGAACTCTGGGGTCGCATTCTGAAAGCTGCCTTGGATGGAGGGGCGGCCGACACGACCGTCGTGGCGATGGCCGCAGCCCGCGCCGGATAGACACCGCGCCCGACGGCGACAGCCAATTACACTTTGCCAACTATGAGCAGTGGCGCGCAATCCTGTATCGATATGGCTGGCGTGATGGCACGCCAGCGCGTCATTAGTACCAAATTCAACGCTCCGAGAGGCCGCGCAATGTGCTCAGCTCAGGACCCCGGTTAAAGGGTTCGTTTTCGAACAGGCCGGGCCGCCGAGATTTCATCGAGAGTAATCCCGCAAGGCAACGTCGTCTTGATAGAAGCGTCGTTTGCGCTTGGCCGAGGCGGCGGTGTACTGGGAACAGCTTCATCACGACGTAACAGGGCGCCATGCAGGGCACGCCGTCAGGGGGAGTCAACAGAGCTTCAGCCGGGTCTGCGAGCCGGTCGTATCAGCGACAGATCGAACCCAAAATCTGATCCGCGACGCCTCGGCCAGATGATGGTCGCGTCCCATCTCGCGCGGCCTCGTTGATGATCACGGCGTCGGCCAGATCGGGCGAGGCAAGAGCCGCACGCAGCAACGTCGTTTTGCCGCTGCCGCGAAAGCCCGTCAGCACCGTCAACGGGGTTTTTCGCCAGTCTCACTCATAGCGGCTCACTCATCGCGGCACCCGCTACGCCGCGTCCGGTTCGGGCGGCGCAGCGCGGTGGAACTCGGTCGCACGCTGGAACGCATTGCCGACGCTCAGGCACAGGGCGTCGTCGTATGGTTTGCCGACGATCTGGATCCCGACCGGCAAGCCGCTGCGGCCGACACCGGAGGGCAGCATCAGCGCCGGCAGCCCGGTATAATCGAAGATCATTGTATTGCGCGGCAACACGAGTTGCAGCGGGTGCCGCGCGCCGTTCACTTCGACAGTCAGTGTGTCGAGGAATGCCGCCTCCGCGCCAACGCCGGGGGTGATCAGCACGTCCACGTCCGAGAGCGCGACCAGCACGCGCCGCATCACCAGCGGGCGGCGACGCAGGGCGCGGATATAGGCAGTGGCGGAGAAGGTCAGACCTTGCTCGATGCGCGCGCGGGTGCCGAGGTCGAATTCATCTATGCGACCGAAGTCCGGCTCCTGCAGGCTGGCCAGCTCAGCCATGATGATCAGGTAGCCGTCGCCGTGGGGCGTCGCGATGTCGCCGAGATCGACCTCTACCAACCGCGCGCCCAGTTGCTCAAACCCGGCGAGGGCGGCACGCCAGGCGGCCAGCACCGCGTCGTCCTGCATCTCCAGGAACCAGCCGCCAGGTACGCCGATGCGCAGGCCCGACAATCCCGATCTGGCCCGCGATCCGTCGTAGGCGCCCACACAGACCGGGTCGTCGCCGTCCGGACCCGCGATCAGCGGCATGACCCGCATAAGGTCGTCAGCCGAACGCGCCATCGGACCGATATGGTCGAGCGTCCAGGACAGCGTTGCGACCCCGGTGCGCGGCAGCAGCCCGCGTGTCGGTTTCAGTCCGGTGATGCCGCACCAGGCGGAGGGCACGCGGATTGAGCCGCCTGTGTCGGTGCCAAGCGCAAGGGGCAACAACCGCGCCGCGAGCGCCGCGCCGGAACCAGTGGAAGACCCGCCGGTCCAGCGCGTGCGGTCCCATGGGTTTTGCACTGCGCCGTAGCGCGGATTGTGCGCAGAGCCGCAGGCATATTCGGTGGTCGCCAGCATCGCGGTCGGAATGGCACCTTGCGCGCGCAACCGAGCGACTACCGCGGCATCGGCGACGGCAGTCCTCTCGTCGGTCAGACGGGAGCCGCAGGTCACATGCGTATCAGCAACATCGATGATGTCCTTTACGCCAAATGGAATGCCCTCCAACGGCCGTGCAAGCCCCTCGCGGATGCGCACGGCACTGTCGCGCGCCATGGCACCGGCGGCGGCGATCGTCGTCAGCACGGCGTCTTTGCCGCTCGGGTGGGCTATGCGGCGCGCCATCAGCGCGTCCAGCACCGAGACCGGATCGGTGATGCCGGAATGATAGGCAGCCAGCAACTCGCCAACGCCGAAGCCATGCAGCGAGCCCGCCGGCGGCGAGGTTGGCAGCGGTGGAGGCGCGGGGATGGGTTGCGGCGGCGCGGACGCGCGCAAATCCCGCTCCGCCCATCCCGGTTCCGGCGTCACCCGAGAATGCGCGGGAGGCAGATCGCCGACCTGCCCGCCGGCCGGCGCCACCGTGCCGGCCAGGATCGTGTCGCGGATGATCTCGGCGGAGACTGTTTGGTTCATGGCGTTGCCCCCATCAGCTTCTCCGCAGATATTCTCCTCGCGACGCGAAATTGGTGCCATCCGTGCTCATGTCCGAAAATCGTCGAGCGTACTGGATCATAAAGATTGATACGGAACATGCACTTACGGAACATGCACGAACTGCGGATTTTAGCTGAGAAACATCGCCGCTAGTCTAACAACCTGTGAAAGCATCGGCAATGACCAGCATCGAAGACATCGAAGACCGGCTGGCACGCCTGGAGGCCGTCCAGGACATCATGCACCTGAAGGCGGTTTTGTCGAACGGCAGGAAGTCGCCGAGTGCATCCAAACTACCGAGCCATTCGGCTCCGTCGCCGGGAACCTTCTGAGGGCGGCTGCCGTTTCCTGTTCGGAATGATCGAGCTAGGCCTCCATGAACGCCTTGGTTTCATACGCACCAAATTTCTCCATGAGCGCTTTCAGGGGCACGGTCGCCAAAGCGCGCGCCGCCGACAGCGGCGAGGTAGTCGCCGTACCACTGATCGGGATACGGATCCGCTTGCGGCACATGTTGATGATAGCGACGTTGTCCTTGTAACCGCTCTGCGCGCCGACGCACGAGAAGGGCTGACCCGGATGGACGTTGATAGCCCCGCCCGGCGGGAGCGGTTTCCGGGAGGTCGAACGGCTGTTCTCCGAGTGGCGACAGCCGTTCGGATTCCACGCATCTGTTCCGAGGAAGGATTAATTGCCGGTACGATGCGCGGGGGTTTGCGCGCGGGCTTCTGTTGTGAGAACCGTGCATTGGCGGGAGTGGAAAGCGCGCTTGCGGGCGGCTTCCAAGCCGGTCACTCTGCGGCCGACGGCGCGCAGGGGCGCCTGATATTCGGGGAGGGGACGCGGGACATGGCCCATGCGACCATCAATGGCACTCGAATCTGGTATCGCGTCACCGGGGCGGGCGCCCCGGTCGTGCAGATCCATGGGGCGGGCTTCGGTCATAGCAATTTCGCGGCTGCCACACCGATCCTGGAAAAGAGCTTCCAGATTATCGACTTCGACATGCGCGGTTACGGCAGGTCCGACCGCCCGCTGCAGTATTACGACATGGAAGTCTGGGCGGACGACGTCGCCGGGCTGATCGAGCACCTGGGGCTCGCCACGGTGCATGTCCACGGCACCTCGATGGGCGGCATGATCGCTCAGCAGTTCGCCGCCAAGTATCCGCAGAAGACCGACCGGCTGATCCTCAACTGCTCGGCCGCCAAGCTGGACGTAGCGGGCCGGCTGATCTTTCGCAACTGGATCGATCTCGCCGAGGCCGGGGGCGTGGGGTCGCGGACCCTGGCGGAACTGATCGGCTGGCAGGCATTGTCGCACAGGTTCCTGGAAACGCCTGCCGGGGCGAATGCGGTCAACCTGATCCAGGATATTCTGGAACGGAGCAACCGCCTCGAGGTGTTCAAGGCGGCCTGTCAGGCGATGATCGACATGGACCTGCGGCCGTTGCTGCCGGCTATCGGGGCCAGGACGTTGGTAATCGGGGGCGATGAAGATGTGATGACGCCGTGGGAGGTGGGTCCGAGTGGGGCCGGGCAGCAATTTCTCGCCGAGCACATCCGAGGTGCCGTCAAGTATGTCATCAAGGGATCGAACCATTCGACGCTGTTCGATGGCACCGAGGAGAATTGCCGGGTTGTGACAGACTTTCTCAACGGCCGGATGGACTGATCCGTGTCACCCCGGACTATGGGCTTGATCAGATCACAGCAATCTCGTTGACCGAGGCGGTGACACCGAGCGGGCGGTCACGTACGGATGGCACAGCCGACGGCGCCGACCCTGAATCGGCAACGTGTGGCGGGATCGAATGGTATCACCGGCCACGCCCGGGCGTCCGAACACGCGCGATCGTGGTGGTCAGGCGCCAGTGCCCGTGCTCGACTCGGCGACGCCCGGCCTGATGGCGGCGACCAGTCGTCGCATGGGTGACCCCGGTGCAGAATGCATGTGATCGAGCGTTCGGTCGGCCGATTGCCGGTGCCCGGATACTGTCGTACCATGGGGCCAACGAAGCGTGCGCCGTGAGAAGCACAGTGGGTCTTGGGGGTAGTGTGAAAGCCATCGTGCTGCGCGAGTACGGCGATGCCGACCGCCTGAGGTGGGAGGATGTCGAGCAGCCGGACACCGGTTTCGGCGAGGTGGTGATTCGCAACCACATGGTCGGGCTTAATCACTGCGACATCGACCTGCGGTGTGGCCTGTTCGGTGTGGCCTCGGCGTTCCCGCATGTGATGGGTGTGGATTGCGCCGGCACGGTGGTGAAGGTCGGGCCCGGCGTCAGCGGGTTCGCCGTTGGTGACCGGGTGATGCCGCATTTCGTGTTGGCCTGCGGCACTTGCCGCAATTGCCAACGTGGGCAGGAGAACATTTGCCTGGGTGCCGATCTGCTGGGCATCACGACCTGGGGCGGCTACGCCCAGTTCACCAAGGTGCGGCAGAACCACCTCGTTCGGTTGCCCGATGCGCTGTCTTTCGAGGACGCAGTGGCCGGCACGATACCCTTCGCCACCGCCTGGGAGGCGTTGATCGAAGTCGGCCGGCTGCGTGCGGGAGAGACCGTCCTGGTCAATGCCGCCGGCAGCGGCGTCGGTTCGGCCGGCGTCCAGATCGCCAGGTTGGCCGGGGCGCGGGTCATCGCCACCACCGGTTCGGATGAGAAATTCGCCGCGGCCAGGGCGCTCGGTGCCGACGTTGTGGTGAACTATGCAACCACCAGTGTGCCGATCGCGGTGCAGCGGCTGACGCACGGCGTGGGCGTCGATATCGCGCTGGAAATGGTTGGGGGCGCCCGACTGCAGGACGCGATCGCGGCGGTCGCGCTTGGTGGGCGCATCGTCAGTGTCGGCGCGCATGGCGGCGAGCATGTTGACATCGACATGATCGAACTGTTCAGAAAGCATATCAGCCTGCATGGGTGCGGGCGCTCCACACGGGCGATGTTCAGCGACGTGCAGCATCTGATGGCAGCGGGCAAACTCCGCCCGGTGGTGCATGCCCGCTTCGGGCTGGCGGACGCGGCCACG
>DASYBP010000089.1:0-6128 GCA_036500715.1 Rhodopila sp. | reverse complement strand
AGACTGGGGCCACCGTCGGTCGCGTCCGCTCAGCAGCCGTGGTGTCGGTTGGTCCGCGTCTCGCAAGTTGTCAGTGCGCGGCTGCTGACCGCGGTGCGCGTCAGGCTGCGCTTAGCCGCGGCGCGGTTCGCTCAGGCGGGTCGCGGAAAGCAGGTCCGCCATAGATGCAATGCAAAAAGGCTCTGGAAGGCTTGCCGTTCGACTCGGGTGTACCATATCCGCTCCGCATTCGTACTGGGCTCTATCATTAACGCAAAGATAGAAGGCGCTATCAAAGCGTCAAGAGGCTGACAGGAGCGTCCCGTGAAGGTTTCCGGAAAGAAGGCCGCGGAAAATCGTGCTGCACTGGTTGCCACCGCGCGCAGGCTGCTGAACGAGCATGGTTTCAAGGGCGCCGGCGTGACTGAGATCAGTCGCGAGGCTGGCCTGACGCAGGGCGGTCTGTACAGCCAGTTCAAGTCGAAGGACGCGCTCGTGGCCGAGGCGGTGCGGTGCTCGCTTGCGGATGGCGCCAGGCTGGTCCAGCAGGTGCTGGAGAATGGTCCGCAAGCCATCCCTGCCTATCTCGACGCCTACGTGTCCGAGGATCACGTGTCGGATGTCGGCGAAAGCTGCATGGTCTCGGCCTGCGCCTCAGAGATGTGGCGCCAGGACCAGGAGATTGCGGCCGCCTTTGCCGACGGCTTCCGCCGTATGTTGGAGCTGTTGCAGGGTGCCTTCCCGGACACCATGCAAGCTGAGACAGCGCGTCGGCGCGCCATCACCCTATTCGCGGGCATGGTTGGGGCGGTGACACTGGCGCGCGCCGTGCAGGCGGCTGACCCGGCGCTGTCGCGGGAGTTGATCGCAGCGGCGCGGCAGGAACTGGAGACATTGGCGGAGTGACCGTCCGCGACCAGCGTAGACGGCACGCCCCGCGGGGTCGGGAGTCGGATCAATGATTTGCGCCAGAACGCCAGTAAAGTTCGGGCTAGACAAGCATTCGTCGCAAGTTGGCCTCAGTGTACGTCTCACGTTATGGCAGATAAACCCTTGATAACTTGCTTTTCCAAAATCTCGCGTTTCGTGCAGCGCGACAGCCAAACTCAAGCAATATGACCAAGGCCAGCCGACTGCGGACCGGCGGCTCTGGATCAACAGACGCAGCAAGCGGACCTTGTCGCCAGCTACGTCGAGGCTAAGAACGCGCCGATCCGGCGCACCGCCGCCGACAGCATCGGCAAACTTGCGGCATAGGACAGCCGCAGATACCCCTCGCCGAAGGCGCCAAAGCTAGTGCCGGACAGGGTTGCCACCCCGGCCTCTTCCAGCAGTCGCGACTGCAGCGTGCGCGAATCCAGTCCAGTACCGCGGATATTGGGAAAAGCATAGAAAGCACCGCCCGGGACGGCACAGCCCACGCCGGGCAACGCATTTAGAGCCGGGACGATGCTACTGCGCCGCTCCACGAAGGCAGCCACCATCTGCCGTACCGGCTCGCGCGGCCCAGTGAGCGCGGCGATGCCGGCATGCTGAGCCGCCGCGTTCACGCAGGAATGGCAGTTAATCGCCAGCCGCTCCGCATGTGGCGCCAACTCGCGCGGCCAGACGCTGTAGCCCAGGCGCCAACCGGTCATCGCATAGGTTTTGCTCCAGCCGTCCAGCAGGATCAGTCGGTCGGCCAGTTGCGGATAGGTGGTCAGGCTGGTGTGCGTGCCCTCGTAGATCATCTCTCCATAGATCTCGTCCGACAGCACCATGACATGCGGATGCCGCTCCAGTCCCGCGACCAGCCGGTCCAGCTCAGCTTTTGGCACCACGCCGCCGGTGGGATTGGCGGGACTGTTCAGGATCAGCAGCCGCGTGCGCGGCGTCATCAGCGCCAGTACCTCCTCGGCGTCAAAGGAGAACCCGTTGCTCTCGTGGAGCCGCATCGGCACCGGATTCGCGCCCGAGAAGCGGATGACGCTCTCGTAGATCGGGAAGCCGGGGTCCGGATAGACGATCTCCGTGCCGTCCTCGCCGAACATCATAATGGCGAAGAACATCGTCACTTTGCCACCGGGAACTACCAACACCTGCGCCGGCGAGAGCGACACGCGATGGCGCCGGTACAGGTCCGCCACAACCGCCTCACGCAACGGCAGGATGCCGTTGGCGAGCGTGTAGCCGTGGTGTCCATCCGCCAGTGCCTTGCGCCCGGCCTCGACGATGTGGTCCGGCGTCTGAAAGTCCGGCTGGCCGATGCACAGGTTCACGATGTCGTGCCCAGCCCGCTGCAATTCGCTCACGCGCGCCAGCACTTGGAAGGCGGCTTCGGTGCCGAGCTTGCTCATCCGTTGCGAAAGCGTGGGCATGTCGCGTCCCTGGATGCGGCTCCGGACTCGCGGCGGTGCGCAGTCCCGGCCATGCGCGCCTGCGGCCGAGCCGGTGGTTGCTACATTCTTCTGTCCGAGGCCGCAAGTGATGGTCCCGGGTTTCCGAGACACCGGGCCATCGTGCGGGGCCGGCACCCCAACGTTCGTGCGCAAATCCGCGAAATGGTCCGGCGAGATCGGCCAAGGCGAATGGCTGCTTTTGGTCGAAAGCCGCCATCGTGTATCGCATTCTATCTATTGCGCGTCCGTCTCACAGAGCGTGCGCTCGGTCTTAACAATCGCGCGTCGAACGCACACTACACCGCCGGATAGTATTCCGCCGCGTTGGCCGGGCTCGACGCCGACGTGGCCCTCAGGTCGACTATCCTGCCAGGCTGGATCATCACCTTTGCCGAATCCACCAGACCATAGCCGCGAACCCGAACCGCGTAGTCAGCCTTGGGCAAATCGGGTATCAGATAGCGTCCCTGATCGTCGGTGACGACAATCGGGGCAAACTTGGTCGGAAGATCGGTCGTTTCGGAAATAACCCAGGCACCTGCATCCGGTCCGTTGACACTGGTAACCGCGCCGCCAGGATCGCTATCGCCGATCTAGACCACCTGCGCGGTGGTCTGCTGCGCAGTCAGCCGGGCGGGCATAGTCACCACGAATGCGGCAAATACGACTGCCGCTCTCCGGAAAGTCCAACCTCCGTTGGTCTTCATCTTGTCGTTCCTTCCGATATGCCCGCCGATTGGCGCGGATCTTATCTTCCCTGGCCGGTGTTCCAATAGCTCGCCGTCGGCGTTCGGTAGAAGCCGGATCGTTTTGCCGAGCAGCCCAATAGTCGGTCCTGAGCGCCGGGTGTGGCATTTCCTTTCGGGCCGACAAAGGCGGACTGGACGCCTTTTGTCCAGTGGCGTTCGGTTCATGGCTTCGTGGCGGTGCCGGCCGCACCGGCGCTTCGGTGCGGTGACATTGCAACCTTGTTGCAAAGAGCCCCGAACGGTCAGACGGTCGCCACCGGCGTCGCTGGTGAGCCAACCGCGCCGGGCAGCCTGAGTGGCGGACCGGTGAACAGAAAGCGGTTGCGTCCGTTCGCACGTAGCCAGTCGGCCAGGGGGGTCAGGTAGAACATCTCACCCAGATAGCAGCCGAGGCGGAAAAGGCAGTGCGCATGAAGCGGCAGCGTGGCGCAGAAGTCGTCCATACAAGGGCTTGCCGGCATCGCCTCCACCGCGAAGTGGTCGGAGATCAGCGCAACGGCGCCGCTGTCGGTCACCCATTGTTGCAACCTTGCATCGCGGCCATCGAGGGCACAGGAGGTGCCGAACAGCTTCTCCCGGTCGGGCTGTTTGCCCATGTCCAACAGCATCTGGTCGAAGCCGGTGCGGAACAGCACGAAGTCGCCGGGTTCCACGACGACCCCGTCCTTGCGCATGACCTCGATTAGATCCTCGTAGCTGACCCTGCGGCCGGAGCGGCCAAAATTCGCTTCCAGATCGATCATCACGCCGCGGCCCTGCATGCAGGATTCGGCCATATTCTGCACACCCAGGTGACGCGCCCCTTGCGGCTGGTCACACGGCGTCATGTTGCCCTTTTCGTCGTAGTAGGCGGGGCCGATGATGTCCCGGCCGGCGCGATAGCCGTTGTAAAACACGTCCTCCGCCCTTCCGTCGCCATCGGCATCGAACATCTGCCCGACATGGGCCAAGCTGTCCCATTGGGTGGAATACTGCAGGGTCAGGATGACCTGGTCGTCGCACACGACATCGGTCGCCGTTGGGTCGTCACACCGCAGCGGATAGTTCATGTTCGGCCTGTCGCCGCGCATGGTAGGCTTTAGTACCGGTGGGTGGCGACGCGGTGACAAGATTGCTCCGCCGGGATAATCCAGCGGCAGCGACAGGCAAAACGTCTTGCCGGCTTTCACCTCGGCGACGCCTTGCAGGACCTTTGCGGGCGTCAGCAGATTAAGCCGACCACGCTCATCATCCGGTCCCCAATCACCCCAGGTGGAGCCGGGCGGGCGGTGGGTCCAACGTTGGTTGTCTGCCATGATCGGTTTCCTTCTTCGACTCGCTGAAACCCTGCTTCGGCCGCAGGCTGGTGTCGAGAGCGGGTGGGCGAAGCCTGGGAGGGTTTTGCCGCACCCGATCTCGACACGAGCCTGCGGCCAGATGGGCATTCCGGTGTCGTTCTGACGCCAAATCCTTAAGCGTCGGTTTTGACCGTGCCCGCTTCATGAGGTGGAATGCCGGATGGCCATGCCAGTGGACGGCTGGCGAGGCGACCGGGCCAAGCCGTCGCCTCAAACTGCGGCGTTTGGCATGTGGCAGGATGATGGGAAATGGACTTCCATCCTGATCTGCAGCCGGTTTCTGGGCAATCAGGATTTGGGGCCGTCCGACGGCCTGCGTTGTTCCGACCACCCAGCCTTCTTGGTTCCGATATCGACTGGAGGGAAAGGCGAACGCCGAGGCAGCAATGACACGCATCGCGGAAAAATGCGGCAGGCTGACCGGTGTCAAAGAAGAAGGCTCCCAGCAGATCACCAATGAAGGCGGTGACAAAAACGCCAAAGGCTGCACCGGCCGTCGAGCAACTGAACCTTGATTTCAGAGGACGTGCAATGCCCACCTCGCCGAAGCGGCTCATCAAGCACTTGCAGACGGAGTCTGGAACCCCGGCGAAGCCAAAAGGATGGAAAGGGCCCATCAATGGAGCCGTGACCTTGAGATCCTTTCATCACGAACCGGCAACGTTAGAACTGTGAACACGCGCGTGGGGCGCCCCCAACAACGATATTCATCGGAAGCAGCACAAGGCGGCCAATGACTCGACAACGAAGCCGACGTCACTGGACGAAGCTGGCTTTCCCGCAGCCGCGCGGCGGAGGACAGCGCAACAAGAAATTGAAAGCCGATCGGCAGTTCACCACCACCGACACCCGCGCAAAGCTGAAGCAGTTGGACCCCGCACTGCGAAACACTCGGGCTATTGTTCCTTCAGAAAGCGTAACAGCAAGCCGACGGTTTCTTCAGGCTTTTCCTGCTGTGGCCAATGGCCCGCACCTTCGATCAATTCGCAGATCAGCATACGGGTGCAGGCGTCCTTTTGCATGCGCTCCATTGCACCGGGGGTTTGATACACGCCCCAGTCGCGGTTGCCGGAGAGGAACAGGCTAGGTACGTCGATCGTGCGGCCGGTGAGCAGCTCCTGCTCGCCGGCATAGATGCCCGTCGTGGTCACGCGATACCATTGCAGCCCGCCCTGGAAGCCGTTGCGGCGATATTCCTCAGTGTAGACGGCGAGCGCCGAATCCGGCAGCCAGGTGTTGGCACTGATTTCGTCCGGCTTGGGCATTTCCGGCGCGACCGTCTCCGGCATCGTGCAGTCGAGATCCATGATGTAATAGGTCGGGATCTCCGCCAGTGCCTCGGCGGTCCAGCCGGCGATCGGATGCGGTCTGTTCTCCACCCAGTCGCCGCTCTTGTAATGATAGTAGCCACGGAGGAAGTTGTGCAGTCCTTGCGACGCGTTCATCAACTCGGCATTCGCTTCCCGCCGAGCGAAGTAGTGGTGGTAGTGCTTGCGCGGCCGGGGCAGTCGGGCCAGGGCTGCATTGATCGGCTCCGCGGGTGGCGATGGGGAGTTGCACAACGTGTCGAATGGCACCGCAGGAGGGCCGCCGAATGGAGCGCTCATCAGCGCGACGGAGCGGAAGATGTCGGGCCGTATGAGCGTCGACCAGGCCGCGATCGGTGAGCCAAAATCATGGCCAAC
>DASYBP010000088.1:0-8868 GCA_036500715.1 Rhodopila sp. | reverse complement strand
ATCATCGGTTGTATACGATTCGCTTTCCGATAGACCCGCCGGCGACCGCGCATATCTTCCTTGCGCGGGTCCTGTGGCTCCAAGGGTTTCCGGATCAGGCGATGCGCGCCGCCGAAAGCGGCATCGAGGATGCTCGGGCGGTCGATCACGCAGTCTCATTGTGTTTTGCGCTTGCCGTGGGCGCGTGCCCGATCGCCCTGTCGGTGGGCGATCTGGCCACGGCAGAGTATTACGTGGGAATGCTGCTCGATCATTCGACGCGACACGCCCTGCCGTACTGGCGTGCTTTTGGCGCCTGTCTTCAGGGAGCGCTCGCCATCAAGCGCGGCGACGTCATGACCGGATCACGGTTATTGCGCGCCGGGTTCGATCAAGTTGGCGACTCCAGGCCGGCCTTACAGTTCGTCGCCCTGGTGATGACAGCAGTCTTGGGCCACGCCGGCCAGGTCGCGGCGGGATTTGCCGAGCTCAACGAGGCAATCGAGCGACCTGAGCAGACCGAAGAATACTGGCTGATTGGCGATTTGCTGCGCATCAAGGGCGAGCTCCTTTTGTTGCAGGCACCCGGAGCCGCTGCAGCGGCCGAAAGTCTTTTTCGGCAAGCGCTCGACTGGGCGCGCCGGCAAGGCGTGCTGACTTTGGAACTACGCGCTGCCACGAGCCTCGCCCGGTTGCTGCGCGATCAGGGGCGTTCCGCTGACGCGGTGGCGCTCCTCATGCCGGTCTACGACAGGTTCACTGAGGGATTTGATACGGCCGATCTCAAGGCGGCAAAAGCGCTTCTGGACGAGCTTCGATAGGGGCTGGTATCGCGCATCAGAGAAGCGCGATACATCGCACTTGGTTTGAGGTGGCCGCTTCACGCGCCAAAGCGCGGGACGCTGTGGGTTTCGCGTTTCTTTGCGACCGAACACTACCATCATGCGGCCCCGCTCGGCTTTGCGACCCCTCGGGTCAGGCGGACGTAGCCGGGCGTCAAAGATCGAGCATACGGTTGAGGGCATGGACGGCGATGGCTACCTTGTCGTTGGACGCATTCCCACGGGCGTGCGACCACGCCAAAGTCCGATTTGGCCGGACCGGCTGTCCGGGCAGTATCGCGCCTTAGCGAAGCGCGATACGTCGCACCTCGTTTGGAGTGGCTGATTCACGCGGCGATCGCGATCGCTGCGCGACTCACACTTCACCGCGATCGCACACTAATCCCCACCGGCCAGCCCCAGGCTTTGCAAGTACAGCAGTACGCCCGCTTCCAGCAGGTCCTCGGCCGCCATCGGCAGTTTTCGCCGGCCGGGTCCCTGCTTGACGAACAGGGACGCGATGCCGTGCGCTAGCGACCAGATGTGCAATGCCATCATCAACGAGGGCGGACGGCGGCCCTTCGGCAGCGTGGCGGCGACCTGGTCCGCGGCCTCCCGCAGCACGGCGAAGGATCGATCGGCGGCGGCCTGCAATCCGGGATGCGCGTCCATCGCCAGCCGCGAATCGAACATCGCCGCGTAATAGGCGGGTTCCTCCCGAGCGAACGCCAGATAGGCGCGGCCGAGGTCCTCAAAGGCGCGGACCGGTTCGGGCCGGCCGCCGTTCCACGCCTTGGCCAGGCGATCGCTGAAACGGTCGTAGCCGCGCACGGCGACCTCGGCCAGCAGCGCGTCGGCGTCGCGGAAGTGCCGATACGGCGCCGCGGGGCTGACGCCGGCCAGTCGCGCCGCCTCGGCAATAGTGAAGCCGGC
Source organism: Rhodopila sp. (assembly GCA_036500715.1). Classification (GTDB taxonomy): domain Bacteria; phylum Pseudomonadota; class Alphaproteobacteria; order Acetobacterales; family Acetobacteraceae; genus Rhodopila. The sequence goes on along the minus strand of DASYBP010000088.1, from coordinate 7,135 downwards.
GGGACCCTTGGCGCCGATCAGGTCCAGCGCGGCGTCGATCAAGGCTTCGCGCAGGTTGCCGTGATGGTAGCCGCGGCGGCCGCTGTCGGAGGGTCCAGACCAACTCATGTGCCAGAGGAACTCATGTGCCAGAGGAGCTCATGTGCCAGACGCGATCATGCCAAAGATCATGGAGCCTTCATGTAAGGCGCCTTTTACATGACCAAATAACACGATGCAGCAAGCTCGGCAGAAAAAATGCCCGGCCACCGAAGCGGCCGGGCAAGTTCAGGTCCGGGTTGGCATGGATCAAGCGATCCGATCGGCCGATGCAGGGTGAGATGCGACCGGCCGACCAGCGCACTATGACCGGATGGCGGGTATTGCGCTGTGATCTGGGTCACAGTTGGCACCACCGCGTAAGCGTAGTTGCGGAGCGGCGGCGGCATCGGTAGGTTCCGCGCCCAAATCTGGAGTGTTCACCAAATGATCAGGACGCTGTTCTGGCTCCTGGACGAGCTGCTTAGCCTGTACATCTGGGCGGTGATTCTCGCGGCCATCTTCAGCATGCTCGCCTCATTCGGGGTGCTGGACACGCGCAACCGCGTGGTCTGGATGATCGGGGACTTTCTCTACCGCCTGACGGAGCCGGCGCTGCGGCCGATCCGCAACTTTCTGCCCAGCTTCGGCAACATCGACCTTAGCCCGTTAATCCTGCTGTTATTGTTGCAGGCCGCCCGCATGCTGCTCAGCAGCATCTACGAGTCGCTCATCCTGGGCACGCTGCGACCCCTGCTTTGACCAGCTTCTGGCTCACCGTCCCGGGCGGCGTCAGCGTCACCGTGAAGGTTCAGCCGAAATCCCGGCGGCCTGGCATACAGGGGTGTGCAATGTCCGCCCGCGGACCCTGTCTGCGCATCGGTGTGAGCGAGGCGGCGGAGGGCGGACGGGCCAACCGCGCCGCGTGCGCCGTGCTGGCCGCGGCGCTGCAGGTTCCGGCCGCGGCCGTCGTCGTCACATTGGGGCAGACTAGCCGCGACAAGACCCTGCACGTCGCCGGTGACGCCCGCGCTTTGACCTCTGCACTGGAGACGCTGTGACGGTAAATGCTGTGACTGTAGACGCTGGCCGTGGCCGGCTGATCGACGGCAAGGCCATCGCCGCCACCCTGCGCGCGGAGGTTGCCGCGAAGGTGGCCGCCGCCGGCTTTACCCCGTGCCTCGCCGTTATCCTTCTTGGCGAGGATCCTGCCAGCCAGGTTTACGTCCGCACCAAGGATCGCGCTGCTCGGGAGGCCGGGATCGAAACCCGCACGCTGCATCTGAAGGCCGACACCGACCAGACGCAATTGCTGGCAAGGATCCGGGCGTTGAACGAGGATCCGGCAGTTGACGGCATCCTGGTCCAATTGCCGCTGCCCAAGGGGATCAGCCCGCTGGCGGTGATCGAGACCATCGATCCGGCCAAAGACGTTGACGGGTTCCACCCGACCAATGTCGGCCATCTGGCCGACGGCCGTCAGGCTCTGGCACCCTGTACCCCACTTGGTGTGATGAAGCTGCTGCGGGTCACCGGGATCGAGATCGCCGGCGCCCGAGCCGTGGTGCTGGGCCGATCGGCGATCGTTGGACGACCGATGGCGCGGCTGTTGCTGGCCGCCGATGCGACGACAACGGTGGCGCACTCCCACACCCGCGACCTACCGGCCGAATGCCGCCGCGCGGATATCCTGGTCGCGGCGATCGGCAGGCCGGAGACGGTGCTGGGCGCCTGGATCAAACCCGGCGCGACGGTCATCGACGTGGGGATCAACCGCCTGGCTGACGGCCGCCTGGTCGGCGATGTCGCATTCGAAGCCTGCGCCGCGGTTGCCGGGGCGATCACGCCGGTGCCGGGCGGCGTCGGCCCGATGACCGTGGCCTGCCTGCTGGAGAACACACTGACCGCTGCATTGCGCCGCCGGGGCAAAGGACCCCGCGCGCTGGCGACGACCGCCGCGGGATCGTTCGCAAGTTGAGCCAGCGGCGGCCGGGTCACGGCCCGCCGGCTTCGACCTCGCGGATCCGGCTCCCGTCGATGTGTAAAAACCGAGTGCCGATCGCATCGACAAAGAAACGATCATGTGAAACCAGCACACAGGTGGCCTCGTGCGTGAGGATTTCGGCCTCCAGCCGCTCCTGGCCGGCGATGTCCACATGGTTGGTCGGCTCATCCATCAGGTAGAAATTCGGCTCCAGAAGACGCAACACCAGCAGGCCAAGCCGAGCTTTCTGACCGGGCGAAAGCTTGCCGATGGGGCGGCGCTGCGTGTCGATATCGAACCCGGCGCCGGCTAGCAGGCTCAGACAGCGCTGATCGCCGATCCGAGACAGTCCCGTTACGAAATCGAGCAGCGTCGGCGCCACCGGCAGGTGCGACATCTGCTGGTCCAGATAGCCCACCACCACAGTGGGGCTGACCGCGATACCAGGGGGCGCCTCCCTTTGCTGTGTGGCCCGGTGCAACAGCCGAATGAACTGCGATTTGCCGACGCCGTTAGGTCCGCTGATGACGATGCGATCGTGCTGCGAGATCGTCAACTTCTCGGAATGGAACAGCAAACGCCCGTCCGGCGCCGAGACCGTCACGTTGTCGAGCGCGAGCAGAACCTTGGCGTGGGTGCCGCGGCTGGCCAGGCGGATCTCGCCGGCACGAGTTTTCGTCATCGGCCGTAATGACTGCTCGATCGCCTCCGCGCGAGCGTTCAGGTGCTTGGACTTCTTCAGCAGCAGATCGCTGCCGCTGTTGACGCCGACGTTGCGCAGCCGCCCGGCGTTGCGGCGCAACCGCTCCGCTTCCTTCCCGTCCCGCGCCAGTTGCGTTTCCCGCGCGCGATCGGCCAGTTCCAGCAGCGCACGCGCCCGGCCGAACGGATGTTGATAGAGGCGGGAATCCTCCGGACGCAGAAATAGCGTGCGGTTGGTGCAGTTGTCCAGAAATCGGCGGTCGTGACTGGCGATCACCATCGCCACACCGCCGGTCGCGTGATCGATCCAGTCCTCGAGGACCGCCAGACGTTGCAGATCCAGATGGTTGGTCGGTTCGTCAAGCAGCAAGACGTCCGGATCGGTGACCCAGACGCGGGCCAGCAAAGCCAGGCGCTGCCAGCCACCGCTGAGTTCCGACAGCACCCGGTGCCGCATCGCCGCGGGGGTGTCCAACAGGTCCAGCGCCATGTCCGCCTTCCAGGCGGCGCTCACCCGTTCTTCCAACGGCAGTGCCCGCCGGATCGCCTCGTACAGCGGCAGGCCGAGGAGGTTGGCGGGGACATCCTGCTCGACGTAACCAACGCGCAGGCCACGACGACAGACGACATTTCCGGCGTTCGGCGCCAGCAGGCCAGCCAGGCAGCGCAGCAGCGTCGTCTTGCCCGCGCCATTGCCGGCGATCAGACCGATGCGGTCAGCATCGTTGACGGAAAAGTCGAGGTTTTGGAACAGCACACGCGGCGAAAATACGCCGAGATTGCGAATGTGGATCAGGGTCATGGTGTCTCTCGGGTCCCGGTCGTCGCCGAAGCGACAGGGCGTCATGCCCAGGGGGCAGACGGCGTTATCGCGCGACGGACGATACCGGACGGAAGACCAGACGGTGACTTCAGATCCAGCGTTCGACCCGCCCCGCAACATGGTGCTGCGGGGCCGACCAGGGTCCGCGTGGATGATGCTGATTGTACGTCGCCATGCACCCCTCCCGCGTCCGGATGTCTGAGAACAAGTCCCGGTTAAATCAAAGCGCCATCGCCGGCAAGCTGGAAGTTCGGGCGCGAGCTTGACATCGGGCCGGCCCAGCGGTCCGATCGGTAGGCGGCGCAATGAACAGGACGCGTGCGAAAGAGCGTGCGTTCCAGGAAACCCCGTCCAGGAGAAAGTTGCATGACACTGACTGGCAAGGTCGCGCTGGTGACCGGGGCGGGACAGGGGATTGGCAGGGCCACCGTGCTGGCCCTGGCCACCGCGGGTGCCCATGTTGTGGCGGCCGACATCGATGCCGCAAAAGCCGAGGCGACCGCGGATGCCGTCATCGCGCTGCAGCGCCGGGCGGCGGCGGTTCCGGCGGACGTGGGTGACCTGACCGACATCGACCGCATGGTCCGCCGCACGCTGGAACTCTTCGGCCAAATTGACATCCTGGTGAACAACGCTGGTGTCACTAGGCGGGCCGATATCATGGACCTGACGGAAGCGGACTGGGACCGCATCCATCGGGTGAACGCCAAAGGCGTGTTTTTCTGCCTGCAGCGCGTGGCGCGAGAAATGATTTCCCACAGAAACGGCCGCATCATCAACATCGCCTCGATCGCCGGCAAGGGCTACGAGGGCACCTCCAATGCCGCCTACGCCGCCAGCAAGGGGGCGGTGATCAGCCTGACCAAGACCGCGGCCCAGCAACTCGGCCGCTACAACATCAACGTCAATTCCGTCTGCCCCGGCGTTACGCGCACCGCCTTGTCGGACGCCAACCTGCACGTCCGAGCGGCACAGGAAGGCGTGACGGTCGAGGAGATGGAGCGCCGCCGAAGCGAGGTGATTCCGCTGCGCCGCGCCAACGACCCGGAGGACATCGCTGCCGCGGTGGTTTTCCTGGCCTCGCCCGGCGCCCGCAACATCACCGGCCAGTCGTTCAACGTCGATGGCGGCCTGATCCCGGATTAGTTCATCCGGCGCATGCCGAACTGCGGATTGCGCGCAGCCCGAACTCCATGCGAAAAACCCCGATCGGCTAAGGGCAACCGCTGAGCACGCTTGCCCTGAGCTTCCGGTCTCAGGCGAGGATGACGATCATGGCTGATGACAAGATGATGGCGCAGATCTCCCGGAAGAACGGCTTTATCGCGGCGCTTGACCAAAGCGGCGGGTCCACGCCCGGCGCGCTGCGGTTGTACGGTATTCCAGACAGCGCCTACAGCGGCGAGGCCGAGATGTTCAGGCTGATGCACGAAATGCGCGTGCGCATCATGACATCACCGGCGTTTACCGGCGACAAGATCATAGGCGCCATCCTGTTTGAAGGCACGATGGACGGCCAGGCGAAGGGCAGGCCGGTGCCATCGTTCCTCTGGGAAGACCGCGGTGTGGTTCCGTTCCTCAAGGTCGACAAGGGTCTGGAGGGCGAGGCCGACGGCGTCAGCCTGATGAAGCCCATCCCGGCGCTCGACCCTCTGCTCGCCCGCGCCGTGAAGCTTAGTATTTTCGGCACCAAGATGCGCTCAGTCATCAACCGGGCCTCGCAAACCGGCATCGCCGCTATCGTCAGACAGCAGTTCGATATCGCGGCCCAGATCTGTGAGCACGGGCTGGTGCCGATCCTGGAGCCGGAAGTCTCGATCAAGAGCCCGGACAAGGCCGCGGCCGAGGCCATCCTGCTGGCGGAGATCACCAAACACCTCGACGCCGCGCCGGACGGGCGGCCGTTGATGCTCAAACTGACAATCCCGGACGTTCCGGATCTTTATTCAGGGCTGATCAGCCATAAACGCGTGGTCCGGGTCGTGGCGCTGTCTGGCGGCTACACGCTTGCCGACGCATGCAAGCGCCTCGCTGCCAACCACGGTATGATCGCGAGCTTCTCTCGCGCCCTGATCGGCGACCTCAGGCATTCGATGACCGATGCTGAGTTCAACGCGACCCTGGCAAAAGCCATCGACGACATCTACCGGGCGTCCACAGAAAAGGTCTGAGGCGGACCACGCCGATGCTCGACACCGATGACGTAGGGCTTTGGTACGCGCTGTATCGCCTGATGACGAACTATTGGTTCGAGGTGGACCACAACGGCGGCAACGCCGCGCATGAGCATTACCTGCCGGACGCTTTGTTCGTCGTTGGCAGCAATCGCTTTGAGGGGCAGGAAAAGATCCGCGCGTTCTACGCCCAGCGTCGCCGGCGGGGGCCGATCACCGCGCGCCACCTGATCGACAATCTGCAGGTCCTGCCGACCGACGATAACCAGGTACACCTTGTCGGCGTGCTGAGCCTTTACTACGCCCAGGGTCACCCGCCCCGTCACGGCATCCATCCGCCAATGCTGGTTGCCGACGTCGCGGCGGAGTGCGTGCGCGATGCCAACCAGCGCTGGCTTTTCCGGTCGCACGTGCTGACACCGCTGTTTATCGGCAACGCCATCCCGATTTCGGTTTCGGTCGATACTGAACGCCTGTGACGGTCATCAGGCGGCGAAGGCTTCTTCCTCCCGGTCGATCTTCGCCGGATCGAGATCCATGCCGAGACCTGGAACGTCTGGCAGGTGGATCTCACCCTGCTCCGGCCTGACCGGATGGGCGAGGAAGTGCTGGTGAATATCGTTCCATTTGACAAGATATTCCTGATAGGGCGTGTGAATCGGCGACTGCGTCACCGAAACGTGGACGCCGGCCGGAGTCGAGTGTCCGTGCGGAATAGTCATAAGATCATGCACCGTCGCATAGGCAGCGATCTTCAGTGTTTCTGACAGGCCGCCGCACCAGTAGATGTCGGGTTGCAGGATATCCAGTGCCCGAGCATCGATGAACCGCTTGAAGCCCCAACGGGTGTACTCGTGTTCGGCGCCGGCCAGCGGAATACTGATCTTGTCCTTGATCTGCCGGTAGCTGTCGATGCGGTCCGGCATGCAGCATTCTTCGAGCCAGCGCGGCCGGAACTCCGCGATCCGTGACGCCAGGTCGATGACGTAGGTCGGCTCCATCGACTGCCAGCAATCCAGCATGATGTCGTCATCCTCACCCAGCGCCTCGCGCAACGTGCGCACCAGTTCGACGTTCTTGCGCATGCCCTCCGGGCCGCTGGTTGGGCCGTGACGGAAAAACCATTTTTGCGCGACATAGCCTTGTTCCTTGAACGCCAGCGCCCGCTCGCGCACGCGGCCGGCGTCCTGCGTGGCGAAGCCCAGCATGCTGGCATATGCCGGGATCGAGGGCCGCGTCGGACCGCCCAGCAGCTTGTAGACCGGTTGGCCCAGCCAGCGGCCCTTGAGGTCCCTCGATGGCGCTGATCGCCAGCATTGCGTCGCCCTGCCTTCCGTGCACCATCAGCCGGTGCATCTGATCCCACAGCATCTCGTGCGCGATCGGGTCGCGGTCGAGTAGCATCGGACGCAGCCGGCGGCCGACGAAGAAGGC
>DASYBP010000087.1:0-4611 GCA_036500715.1 Rhodopila sp. | reverse complement strand
ATTCGTCTCGCTGATACTTCTCGGCGGGTTGCAGGCACTGCCTACCGAGCCCTACGAAGCCGCTCGGGTTGACGGCGCGGGCCCCGTCGCCACGTTGCGGTATATCACGCTGCCGCTGCTGCTGCCGTTCATTATTCTTGCCGTCACCTTCCGAGTGATGGATTCGTTACGGATTTTCGACGTGATCTATGCGACCACGATGGGCGGACCCGACGACGCAACCACCAATCTTTCGATCATGTCGTACCAATATGCGTTTCAATGGTATCAAATGGGTACCGGCGTAGCCGAGGCAATTGTACTGCTCTTGATGGTAGTCATCACCAGCTACGTATTGCTCCGATTTTGGCATCGCACCGCGGAGGGCGCTGCTCAATGACCGTCTTGTCGATGCTTTCCCGGCGCGGGGCACTGTACCGCGGAGAGAGGCGCCTGATCACCTCCCCGGCCGTGTTTCGCCGGCGCTACGTGCGGAACGCCGCCATTGCGGCGGCCACAGCGGCGCTGGTGGTTTGGACCATCTTTCCGTTTATCTGGATCCTGTTGACGTCGCTGAAAGGTCAGGCGGACATCATCTCCGTGCCACCGAAATTCATCTTCACGCCAACGATCGGCAACTACGCAGCGCTCGTCATCGGAAACCATCAGGGAGAATACTCGTCCACGCGTCCGGACTTCCCGCTATTCTTCCTGAATACCATCATCACTTCCACCGGCGCAGTTGCACTGTCGCTCGTGGCCAGCATCCCCGCTGCCTATGCACTGGCCCGCTTCACCTTTCCACTTAAGAGCACGCTTGGCTTCATTTTTATGAGCTTCCGTTTCGTACCGTTCCTGGCTTTCGTGATTCCACTCTACCTCCTGTTCCAGCGGGTGGGGCTGTACAACACTCATCTCGGGTTGATCCTCGCGTACCAACTTATCACTTTGCCATTCACGATCTGGATGCTGCGCGGCTTTTTCATGGAAATACCCTCGGAAATCCAGGAAGCCGCACAAATCGACGGATGTTCGTGGCTGGGTATCCTTACCCGGGTGATCCTGCCGCTGACCATGCCGGGCATCGCGGTCACGGTCATCCTGGGGTTCATGTTCTGCTGGAACGCGTTCGACTATCCGCTGATGCTCGCGGGCCGCGAGACGTTCCCCGTAACGGTCGGGGCGATCCAGTTCATCTCCTACGAGCAGGTGCTGTGGGGGCAGATGGCGGCGGCGACCATCGTCTCGGCTCTGCCGCAGCTGCTGCTCAGCCTGATGGTGCAGAAGTATATTGTTCGGGGCCTTACGATGGGGGCGGTACGATGAGCGCGTCAGTCGGCAACGCGCGCTGCGTCGCGTCCTTACGGTTGCTTCGCCAGCCAGGCCGCCGCCGCGCGGTCGGCACCCGAGGGCAGTGGCACATCCGGATGCAGGATCCAGGCGATCGTGTCCTCGATTGGCGTAACCCGCTCGTGGTCGCGCATCAGCAGGTGATAGCCGGCGGGGTAGTATGCCTCGCGTTCGCCGGGGGGCAGTGCCCGCCAGGTCGCGGCGGTCGCCTTTTGGGGGATAAGCTCGTCATGGCCGCCATACAGGAACAACGCCGGGCCGTGGAATCGCGGCGCCGCGGCAAGGGCGGCATCCATCAGGTCCACGAGCCCGCGGATGGTATCCCATCGCGTGGCGTGGATGGTCAGCGGGTCGTCCGACAGGCGCCGGATCGCCGCGAAATTGTCGCTGGCCCTGACATGAACGAACCCGCCGCCGGTCGCCGTCATGTCGGGCACCGTCGTGGAAAACAGCCACAGGCCGGCGCGGAGGAAAATGTTCATCTCGGCACGGCCCCACACGGCCGGTGCGATCAGCACGTAGCCGTCCGCCGGCGGCGCGTGCTGTTCCGCCGCGAGCACCATCAGCACCGCGGCCCCCATGCTCTCACCCATCAGGATCAGCTTGGTGTGCGGATAACGGGCCCGCAGCAGTTGAGCCATCTGCCGGGCATCGTCCGCCATTTCGCGGCTGCCGGCCCATAACCCGCGATCCGGCGTGGTGCCGAAGCCGCGCTGATCGGGGGAGAACACCGCGATGCCGGCTTGGGCGAAGTCCGGCGCGGGATATTCCCAGGCGTCGCGGCTGTCGTTCATGCCGTGCAGTGCCAGCACCACCGCGCGTGGCGCGCCGTCGGGCATCCAGGCGCGGTAGGGCAGCCTGGTGCCGTCCGTCATGGTGAAATAGCCGGAGGTATCGGGCGGCGCGTCGGCACGATCGATCGGCGGCAGCCGCGGCACAACGCAGCCGCCCAACAGTATGATGGCGAGCAATAACGCGCTGAGGGCGCGGAACACAGGGGTGGCGAGGTTGGAAAGCACAGCGCCTATCGCTATCATCTCCCGGTCGTTCACGCTATCGCGAACTGATCCCAGGAAACAAAATGCCCGAGGCGCCGGTCCTGCCCATGCCCCCCGAGACCATCGAGGTCCATGACCGCACTGTCGCTTGCGATGGCGGCGACGGTCCGCTGGGCCATCCGCGGGTGTTTCTTTACATCGACCATCATTCGGTGGTGTGCCCGTATTGCTCGCGGTTGTACGTGCTTGCGCCGGGAGCAGGGCAGGTCAGCGGTCACTGATCGGTGTTGCTTGGGCGGCGAGCTACGTAGCCCACTCGAACTCCCGGTTCGAAGCCGCAAGTTTCATAGAAGCGATGGACACGCGGGTCCTTCCTGCCGCTCTGAAGCAGGACGTGATGGCAGTCCCTGGCCCAGGCTTCGGTCAGCGCGGCGTGAACAACTGCACGGCCATACCCCTGCCCGCGAAATTCGTGGCGAACGACGACGTTTTCGAGGAACCCGTGTCCGCGTCCAGAGCGCAGAAGATTTGGCGCGGTAATGAGCATGCAGGTTGCCGCGATCCTGGGGCCTGCATCCGTGACAAAGACGGCCACGCCTTTGGTCATGAGTATCTCGGACCAGATGCGTTCGGCGCGGTCGGCCGGTTCCGCAATCGAACTCACTTCCGACTCTCGAAAGAGGTCAAGCAACGGGTTTAGATCGGGCGCCTGGGCGAGCCGCGCTTTTAGCATCTGGCCACCGGGAGGATGGTTTGAGCCGGATAAAGGATTTCATGCCGGTGCCATCAGGGTCAATGTTGTGTCAGGGCCGAGCTGCGTAAATTTCAATTCCTGGTCTCTCCGCCGACCTTGCTTGCCGCGTCCGGGGCTGCTTTGCTGATGGCCAGAGGGAAGCGGCGATGGTGACGAGTGGCATCGACGGGTGGATCGGTCACACCGCTATGTCTGATCCGGCTGATCACGCGCCTTCATTGGCTGATTTGCCGGCGGACATCGGTGCTCTGAATCGGGTTATTCAGGGCGTGCTGGTTCATTCGGACTGGTTGCACGAATACGGTCTGGATGAGAAGCTGCTTCACGCCGAGTCAAGGCAGACCCTTCCTGTTGCGCGACGCCTGACAGACATCTTCGAGAGAGATGCGCAGCCTCTGCACATTCCCCGGTCGCCTGACCGGCGAGCGATTGGCACCTGTCGCGATTTCGCTCTGATGCTGTGTTCGATGCTTCGCTGTAAAGGTGTACCTTCTCGAGTGCGCTGCGGCTTCGCGTCTTATTTCCACGATGGTTGGGAAGATCACTGGGTTTGCGAGTATTGGAGTAGATCGGCGCGGGAATGGCGCCTGAGCGATCCGCAAATCGATGCGATACAGCGAGAAAAATGCCACATCGGTTTCGACCCGACCGACATCCCGCGCCAAACATTTCTTACGGCCGACCAGGCTTGGCTGGAATGCCGCGCGGGCCGGTCCGACCCTGGCCGGTTTGGCCACGGCCAGATGACCGGTACGTGGTTCTTGAAAGTCAACCTGATCCGCGACCATTACGTGATCAACAACCGAGAGATATCCCTTTGGGACACCTGGCGATGTGCACCATCGTCCATACGCACCGTCACCGATCATGAGGCCGCCATGCTGGATGTCCTGGCTGCCTCTCCGGAGCGCACGCTCGTGGAAATCGACCCCGACTGGATGAAATGACCGTCACGCAGGGCTGCGCAGAGGCGGCGGCACACAGCGGCCGTCTGGTCTGTAATCCGGCAGCCCCGGGACCGACGCCAGCAATGGGGTGACGTTGAAAGCTGCGCGAGCGCCGCTATCATCGCGCCCACGCCACACGGAAGGAACCAGCAGTGCCAGCGGACACTGACATCCTGCCGGACGTCGAGATCGGCTCGGCTCCAGATCACCCCCTGCACCTGATCCTGATCGACGGGTCCGGGTTCATTTTCCGCGCCTACCACGCTCTGCCGCCGATGACGCGGCCGGACGGCACGCCGGTGAACGCGGTGTTCGGCTTCACCAACATGCTGGCCAAGCTGCTGCGCGAGCATGTCGGCACGCATATCGCGGTGATCTTCGATGCCGGCGCGCATACGTTCCGCAACCGGCTGTACGATGCCTACAAGGCGCACCGGCCACCTCCGCCGGAGGAACTGATCCCGCAATTCGCTCTGATCCGCGAGGCGACCGAGGCGTTCGGCGTGCCGGCGATCGAGCTCCCCGACTGGGAGGCCGACGACCTGATTGCTTCCTATGCGCGCGAGGTCGTCGGCATGGGCGG
>DASYBP010000086.1:0-3205 GCA_036500715.1 Rhodopila sp. | reverse complement strand
CTGCACGTCACCGAAACTCCGCCGGTCGCCGCGGTACCGCCGCCGGTCATCCCGGACCGGCCGGCGGCAGACAGGATCGAGATCAGCTTCCCCGACGGGACACGCCTGCAGGTCGGCAGCGACGTCAGTCTGACGGCGCTGTCGGGAATCGTCGCGCCCTGGGCACGTAACTGTCGGACGGCGCGGTCGCACGACGGAGCCCGTGCCTGGAAGGGGCACGACTGGGAGGTGCTGACTGGTGCTGTAAAACAGCGTATCCCCACTCATCGCTTGCTTGCGAGAAGGGCCGACCTGCGTCGCATCATAAAGCCGGTTTCCCCGTTTCTCCGATCGATCTCTCAGTGGATCATAAGCTGAGAATGCGTCGCTGACACCCGGATAGATTGTTCATGAGCTGGGGGCAGGTGAACTGTGGCCGGTGGATCAGGCTCGCAGAAGCGATGCGATGCGTGGGGATTTCATCACCGCCTCTCCGAACGCCCTGAAGGACGCGGCGTCGGCCGGAGGGACGGCCAGGCCTGTCGATTCTTGAGTGCCGGCGCGTGGTGCCCAGACCTCCCTGGTCTGCAACAGGTAGACCCCATACACGGCCTGCGGACTGGACGACGCCCCACGACCGATCTCCTGCTGCACCGTATGGGCGGTGAGCGCCGCATTCAAAACGATCGACGTTTCAATCAGTGCCTCACGATATCCAGGGCGGAGCGTTACGTCCGGCCCCAGTGTGGCCATCAAGGTCTTCGCGCAGGCCTGAACGACAATGAGCTGACGGTCGAGAATGTTGCGTAATGCGTGTTGTGTGGCCAGTGCCAAGTAGCCCGCTGGTTCCAGAAAAACGTCGACTGCGGCGGTCAGGGCGCCGCAGCCGCTGTGCGCCAGGACGACCACCAACCGCAGGCTGCCGCTGAGATGCTCAACCGCGTATTTCAGGCTGCCAAGCACGTCGCCACCAAGGCCGTTACCGGCCACGCGGATCACAAACAGATCGTTCGGTCCCTCATTGAAAACCAATTCGATTGGCACCCGCGCATCTGAACACCCGATGACAGCGGCGAACGGCCGTTGCTGCGGTGTCGCGTGGCCGCCGGGATCAAGTCCGAGGTCGCGCAGATCCACTTCCACGACACGACGCGCCATGGCGGTATCGGCGACCAAGCCACCCAGCAACGCTGCAAACTCGCGGTTACCGGCGTCCAGGCGGCTTCGAGCGGAATCCGCATTCAATGGCCTCGGTCGCACCACACCGTCCGCGGCTCCATATCGATAGGTGATCTCGACCGTTCTCATGTGGGTTGTGCCTCGTTTCCGGTTTTGGTTTTCGGTGCGCCTGTCGCCGCAGGCGAGCCGTTGTTTCATCTGTATGGCGGCGCGGGCCGCGAAACTATCTCCGGTTTCTGGAAGCAATAGAAAACTGTCGGCGAGCGGCGACTTACCGTAATCGGGCTCACTTCACGCGCTGTCCCCGCCTGTCGGCCTCTATGGCGCGCGGGCAATAATTTGAATGACAAGCTGGGCCAGGCGACGCTGCAGGTCGGCCACCAAATCAGCCGACCACTTAACCCCAGGCCTTTTGACCGCTTGCTCCAGCTCGCTCATCAAATAGAGGAGGTTCTCGTTGGGGGTTGGAACGTCGGCCGGAGGACTATGCCGCCTGCTCCTTTGGGGGAGCCGCGCCGCCGGATCATCCCGGGTGTCTCGGAAATGTGGCACTGACCATGTTCGCCGCGCCCTTGGCAAAGTAGCTATGCAAATACGGCATTTACGGGGGGATCCTCACTTGGACGCGCGGCGGAGCGTTGCTGAAGGCGACTCACCGAACAGCTTTCGGTATTGTACGGCGAAGCGCCCCAGTTCCCCGAACCCGTGGGCGAGGGCGATCGCGGTTACCGTTACAGTTGCCGCCGTCGGATCGGTTCTAGTGAGCCTCCTGCGCGCAAGATGCATTCGCCGCAACCAGAGATATTTTCGCGGACCCATCCCGAGATGGTCCTCACAGTGAGAGCGGAGTGTCCGTTCCTGAACGCCGATCGCTGCACATATCTCCTGCAGATAAATTGCGCGGTCCAGATTATCCTCCAGGAACTCCTCAAATCGCCGCATCACCGGCTGACGCGGGTGCCGCGAACTCGTTCCAGCCGCCAGACCTTCGGCCAGGCAGCGGACCATAATGTGCATCAGTGCCTGCTCCATCGCCCTAGAGACCTCGGGGTGCGCCAGAAAATCGGGAACGGTCGCTGCCAGGTGACCGGCTTCTGCGTGCAAATGCCGCAATCGCGCCATCAGATGGGCGGCGGTTGGAGCAACCGCGTCACAGTAGGGGCCGTCAGTTCGCAATCAACCAAAGCTCGTCCGGCCGCAGCGAGGTCTTCCGGGGTCGAGGACATCGACCCCCAATGGCACGCGGCCGTAGAAGGGGCCGAATTCCGCTCCCTCGGCGACGTTGGGCAACCGACAGCGGGCAATTTGAGACCGTCGATCGAAGGGTATGACCGTAATGCCGCCGCAGCGATCTCACCGCGGCCCTAATACCCACACCAGCCGCAATCGGACAGAGACGTGGCGCGAACGCTGATGGAATCATTGCTGTTATTGGGCAGCAATGGCTGCCGTTTGTGATCACACTGGGGGCTGCTACCGAGTCTGGCGTCTCTGCTGTTTGCAGTTGCGCTTGTCTGCACCAACGGCCCCTTCCTGGTGACGGCAGTCCTGCCGGGTGTCCCGGCGATCCCCGCGCCGGTTCATCCCCTGGGTTTGGGCAATGCTGAACGAGCCGCCAGTTGATGCCTGGTCCGACACATTGCCAGTTTCTGCGCTTGCCGATTGGGACGCGCCCCCATCCGCGATTGTTTCGTCGGAGGCGGCGCTAGTCGCAGTGCCGATGACCGCAACACATGTAACTGCCAGCGGTATAATCCGACGGCTGATCCCTTGGCCAAACATCTATGCCTCCCCCTCGCGCATTCCGCCCGCTTCTGCGACGGGGTTCAAGCTCCGTCAATGATGCAGCGCACATTCCGACTACGCGGCCAAATGTGCAAATTAAACTCAGCGGCATTGCGCCTTCGACACCAAGCGGTGACTGAGCACTCGGAACGGAGGTCTGGCGCATATGTCAAGCAGACTGTGTGGAAACCCGCTTCCAAATTTTCCGGAGAGAATGGACTTGCTCTGCCGGGCCATTATCGAGATCGACGCCGGCCAATGG
>DASYBP010000085.1:0-11685 GCA_036500715.1 Rhodopila sp. | reverse complement strand
TAACGGGTGCGATGGCCGCCTCGGCGGCACTAGAACCTTAATTTTCCGTAGGGTATCTCACCAAATCCTGTCCGTTGGACTGCTTGTCGGCACAACGACACCGGCCTACAGCTGTCCTCCCGCGGGAGATTGATACGTGTCGGTTACAACTCACGATCACCAGCATGACGACCACCACGGCCATACGCCCGGGTTTGTGGCGCGCTGGCTGTTCAGCACCAACCACAAAGACATCGGCTCCCTCTATTTGATGTTCGCTGTCTTCTCCGGCGTCGTTGCCGGAATCCTGTCGATGATCATGCGGGCCCAGCTTGCGCATCCGCACAATGACATCGTCACATCGGGTCAGGAGTGGAACACGATCATCACCGCCCACGGCCTGATCATGATTTTCTTCACCGTGATGCCGGCCTTGATCGGCGGTTTCGGCAACTGGTTCATTCCGCTGATGATCGGCGCGCCGGACATGGCGTTTCCACGGCTGAACAACGTCAGCTTCTGGTTGTTGCCACCGGCCTTCATCCTGATCTGCATCGGTCTTTCCCTGGGCGAGTCTGGCACCGGGTGGACGCTGTATCCACCGTTGTCGCTCTCGACCTATGAGCCCGGCATCGGAATGGACTGCACATTGTTCGCGCTCCATCTCGCGGGCGCCTCCTCGCTTTTGGGCGCGATGAACTTTATCGTCACAATTTTCAACATGCGCGCCCCCGGCATGACGCTGCACAAGATGCCGCTGTTCATCTGGAGCGAACTCGTCACCGCCTTTCTGCTGCTACTGGCGGTGCCGGTGCTGGCCGGCGCGATCACCATGCTAATCTGCGACCGCAACTTCGGCACCGCCTTCTTTGATCCGCAAGGCGGCGGCGACCCGGTTTTGTTTCAGCATTTGTTCTGGTTCTTCGGCCACCCCGAGGTCTACATCATGATCCTGCCCGCCTTTGGGATCGTCAGCCATGTCATCTCGACCTTCAGCAACAAACCGATCTTCGGCTACCTCGGCATGGTTTACGCGATGATCGCCATCGGCGTGGTGGGTTTCGTCGTCTGGGCACACCACATGTTTGTTTCCGGCATTGATGTTGACACCAGGGCCTACTTCATGGCTGCCACGATCATCATCGCGGTCCCCACCGGCATTAAGATTTTCTCATGGATCGCAACGATGTGGGGCGGGGCGGTCGAGTTCAAGACACCGATGCTTTGGGCCGTCGGTTTCATCTTCGTCTTCACCATCGGTGGCGTCACCGGTGTTGTGGTGGCCAACGCCGGCATCGACCAGATCGTTCACAACACCTACTACGTCGTCGCGCATTTCCACTACGTTCTGTCGCTGGGTGCGGTGTTCGGGATCTTCGCTGGCTTCTACTACTGGATCGGCAAAATCACCGGCCACCCGTATCCCGAATTCTGGGGCAAGGTGCATTTCTGGCTGACCTTCATCGGCGTCAACCTGACCTTTTTCCCGCAGCATTTCCTGGGCCTGTCCGGCATGCCGCGGCGCTACCCAGATTATCCCACCGCCTTCGCGGGCTGGAACTTCGTCTCCTCGATAGGGGCTTTCATCAGTGGGTTTGCCACGCTGGTGTTCCTGTACGTCTGCTACCGCACCTTCACCTCGAAGGAGCATGTGCCTGAGAATTACTGGGGCGCGGGTGCCACGACGCTGGAATGGACCCAAACGTCCCCACCGGCCTACCACACGTACATGGAGCTGCCGCGAATTCGCTGAATCCAATTGCTACGGCGCGGGCCGGCGTGGCAGGAAGCGCACCATGCCGACCCGCCGAGATCTCCTCGCCAGCGCGATTCCCGCGGCTCTAGCGGCGCCGGCTGTCGCAGCACCGGGCGACAGCTTTGGCCAGTTTTTGAGCAGCGTCCGGACCGAGGCGCGTGTCGCCGGCATACACCCGGCGACGCTGGACCGCGCCTTCGCCGGCGTGGTGCCGAACCAGACAGTGCTCGACCGCGATCACCATCAGCCCGAATCGACCTGGACCTGGGCCCGCTATCGCAGCGTCGTAATCACCGACAAACGAATTGGCGATGGGCGTCAGGCAGTGGCGGCAAACCTGCCCCTGTTCCGGCGGGTGGAGCAACGTTATGCCGTCGGCACCGGGGTCATCGCCGGCATCTGGGGCCTGGAATCCAGCTTCGGCACCGGCATCGGCGACTTCCACGTCGTCCAAGCATTGGCGACCCTCGCATGGGAGGGCCGCCGTGCCAGGTTTTTTCGGTCCGAGCTGATAGCGGCGCTGAAAATACTCGATCACGGCGATGTCACGCCTGGCGCGATGACCGGCTCCTATGCCGGCGCGATGGGCCAGCCGCAGTTCATGCCATCCAGCTACCTGCGCTATGCCGTCGATTTCGATGGCCACGGCCGCCGCGACATCTGGACCAGCAAGGCTGACGTGTTGGGCTCGATCGCCAATTACCTGGCGCAATCGGGCTGGCGCCCGAACCAGCCCTGGGGGCAGGCCGTCATCGTGCCAGCGGGGGTCGAGGCGCTCGGCCACGATGCCACACGCCCGCTGTCGGAGTGGATTCGGTCCGGCCTTCGACCCGCCACCGGCCGCTGGGCGGCGCCGGCCGACACCCCGGCTGGCCTGGTCGCGCCAGACGGGGCAGGGGGCGACAGTTTCATCGTGTTCGGCAACTTCACCGCAATCCGCCGCTATAACCCATCTGACTTCTACGCCATCGCCGTTGGTCTGATCGGCGACCAGGTTGTGGCGTGAAGCTTGGCGGTTTCACTGATGCGCCGAACCGTCTCCTGGCTGATTTCGTGGCGTTACATGCCCATGGGCATGTCCCCGGCACGTCCGCTCTCCGATCCACGCTTTGCCTCGTGCTGCTGGCTGGTGCCTGCACTCTGCCCCCGCCCAAGGCCGATCCGCACTATGTGCTCGGAAATCCGTACAAGGTCGGCACGGTATGGCTCTATCCCCGGGAATCCTTCGACCTGGACGAGACCGGCATTGCCTCGATCATCAAGCCCGACACAGCTCGCCTGACGACGG
Organism: Rhodopila sp.; assembly: GCA_036500715.1. GTDB lineage: Bacteria > Pseudomonadota > Alphaproteobacteria > Acetobacterales > Acetobacteraceae > Rhodopila. The sequence goes on along the minus strand of DASYBP010000085.1, from coordinate 8,662 downwards.
ACGGGGAAATCTTCGACCAGTCCGCCCTGGCCGCCGCGCATCCAACCATTCAACTGCCAGCCATTGCCCGCCTCACCAATCTGGAGAACGGCCGTGAAGTGACTGTTCGGCTGAACGACCGCGGTTCCGGTAACCCGCATCGCTTGGTTGAAATCACCCGCCGCACCGCCGTTCTCCTCGACATGCCTCTCGGCGGCGTGGCCCGCGTGCGCCTGCGCGTCCTGCCCAACGAAAGCCATGCGGCGACCGAGGCCGCGCCTGGTGCCCCCTCGCTCGCCCTCACCGCGGCCCCACGGGGACCGGTCGAGGTCGCCGAACTGGCGCCCCCGCCGGGGGTCCGCCAGAGCACCGCGCGCCGCTTGCCGCGGGTAACCGTCACGGCCGCCGAACCGCCAACGACGCCGCCGCCCATGCGGTTGTCCGAGGCTATCACCCAGACACCGCCGCAGCCCGGCAAGTTGATCGTGCGCCTGGATACGTTCGACAACTATCAGTACGCTGCCTTTCAACAGGCCAGGATGGGTCGCAGCGGCGCCTACATCGTCTCCGTGTTCGAGGGCCGCACACAACGCTTCCGCGTCGAGGTCGGCCCGCTCGCAAGCGTCGCTGCGGCGGACGCACTGCTGGATCAGGCATTGGCGTCCGGCATCCCGGACGCGAAAATCGTGGTGGATTAGGAGGTTCCGTCGAGATGCTGACCCGTCGTCTTGGCTTGCTGGCGTCCGCCGCCATATTGGGGGCGGGCCCCGTTCTGGCGCAGCCGAAACATTCCTCGGCGCACAAGGGCAGGGAGAAAGACCGGGACGCAGCACCGGCTGGCAGCCCCGCCGCGACCCCGCTGGGTTCCATCGATACCGCCGCCCGATGGGCCTATATCGAGGACTTTGATACCGGCGCTTCACTGCTGGAAAAACAGTCCGACGACGAGATGCCGCCATCGTCGATGACCAAGCTGATGACGATCTACCTGGTATATGACCAGCTTCGCCAGGGCCGGCTGAAGCTGGACGATGAACTGCCGGTGACCGAACGGGCATGGCGCATGCAGGGCTCGAAGATGTTCGTCCAGGTTGGCACCACGGTCAAAGTCGAGGACTTGCTCCGCGGCGTGATCGTCCAGTCCGGTAACGACGCCGCCATCGTTCTGGCGGAAGCGATCGGCGGATCGGAAGAGCAGTTCGCCGAAAAAATGAACGCGAAAGCCAAGGAACTCGGTCTGACCCATTCATATTTCAAGAATTGCACGGGCTGGCCGGATCCCGAACAGCATATGAGCCCGCACGACATCGCCACGCTGGCAGGCGACATCATCCGCGATTTTCCGGATTATTATCATTACGATTCGGAAAAATCATTCCGCTATAACGGCATCGAGCAGGGCAACCGAAACCCCATGGTGCAGAAGGGCACCGCCGACGGTCTGAAGACCGGCCATACCGAGGCTGGCGGCTACGGACTTGTCGCAAGTTCAAAGCGCAACGGCCGTCGGGTGATCCTGGTATTGAACGGCATGACCTCGATGCACGAACGCGCCGAAGAGGCCGAACGGCTGATGGACTGGGCGTTCTTCAATTTCGAGGACGTCACGCTGTTCACCGCTGGCGACGCTATCGAACGCGTTCCTGTCTGGCTGGGAGCAGAACCCACGGTTCCATTGGTGGCAGGTCGTGACGTAGTCGTTACGATGCCGCGGAACTGGCGGCAGAAGGCGTCCGTCAAGGTCGCCTATGACTCGCCCCTGACAGCTCCGGTTGCCAGGGGCGTCACGCTGGGCAAGCTGACCGTGACCGGTGAAGGCGTTCCCCATCTCGATGTGCCCCTGATTGCCGGGGCGGACGTACCGCGGCTCGGACTCCCCGGACGCGCGATGTCGGTACTGTCTAAATACGTAACCGGCACGTGACCCGGGGCCGTTTCATCACGCTGGAGGGCGGGGAGGGGACCGGCAAGACCACCCAGCTCACTCTGTTGGCCGCGGCCCTGAGCAAGCGGGGGCTCGTCGTGCGGGAAACCCGCGAGCCTGGAGGTTCACCGCGCGGCGAGCAGTTGCGCCGTCTGTTGCTCACCGGCTCGGCCGACTGGTCCCCGCGGGCCGAGACACTGCTGCATTTCGCCGCCCGAACGGAGCATGTGGTGATCACCATCGAGCCCGCGCTGACAGCCGGCGATTGGGTCGTTTGCGATCGGTTCTACGACTCAACGGTTGCCTATCAGGGCTATGGTCAAGGCGCCGACCGGGCCTTCATTGCCGAACAGATCAGATTGCTGGCCGCCGACCCAGATCTCACGCTGGTGCTCGATGTTCCGCCGGATGTCGCCTTGCAACGGATGCGTCGACGCGGCGGTGATCCGGACCGCTATGAGCGGCTGGGCGCAGCCTTCCACGCCCGTGTGCGGCAGGGCTTTCGGGAGATCGCCGCCGCCGCGCCGAACCGTTGCGTGCTGCTCGACGCCTCGGGCGATGCCCAGTCTGTCCACGCCGCCATCATGACAGCGGTGTGGTCGCGCCTCTTCCCGGATCAGTAACCCAGCGCGGACTGCTCGACCGGGACCCAGTGACCGTCCTTCACCACCGTCAGGAAGGAGCGGGTCGAACCATGGTGCTGATCCGGCCCGAACGACAGTTCGGATCCGAAAATGTCCTTGTAGTCGTTGATCGCCTCCATCCCCTTGATGAAACTGTCGACATTGAGATCTTTACCGGCGTTTTTCAGACCGATCAGGACGAGCTGCGCCGCCGTGTAGCCGACCTCGCCATGGAAATTTGGATCGCGGCCATAGCGCGCCTTGTAGCGCCTGGCGAAATCCTGCACCGCCGGGCGGGGGTCGTCCGGATACGCGTACAGCGCCGGGGTCATGCAGTAAAAGCCTTCAGTCGCGCCGCCCGGCAGCGTGGCGACGGCTGTGTCATAGGACGCAAACTGGCCCACCAGATCGACGTTCCAGTTCATCTTGCGGACGGTCTGAATGATGATGTTGGTATCGCGCACGATCGTGCCCATCATGATGACGTCACAACCGGCATCATGCAGCTTGGTCATCGGTGCGTTGAAATCCGTATCGGTCGGCCGATGCGCCGTTGTATCGACGAGTTTCAGGCCAAGTGTCTTGGTTTCCGCTACCACGCCGGCCAGGACATCCTTGCCGAAGTCAGAGTCCTGGTAGGTGACGCAGAACGCCTTGCGTCCCTTGTTCTGGGCGAAGTATTTAACGGCGGAGCGCATCTGGTCATAATACGAGGCGAACTGAGCGAATTTTAGCTTGTTAGAGGGTTCGTACATGGAACGCGCGGCGGTCAGTGGGAACATGTTCGGCACGTTCTTGGTAAACTGCACCGGCATGTTGGCATCGTTCATCGGTGTGCCGCCGTCGTCGATTGTCATGAAGACGTCGTCGTTGTTCAACAGCTTGTTCATCGCCTGCACGGCGCGCGGCACCTGATACTGACTGTCTTCGACGATGTATTTGATCTTGCGGCCGTTAACGCCGCCTTTTTCGTTGGCCTCGTCGAACGCCATGCGCACGGCGTCGCTGTTGTTGACGCCCTGGACAGCGGTGACACCAGACAGATCGGTGATCGTGCCGATGATGATGTCCGTGTCGGTCACGCCGCGCGCCGCGTCGGCTGCGCTCGCGACCGGATCCGGCAGCAGAAAACCGAAAGCAAGAACAGGCAACCAACTCCAGCGAAGCAGGATTCGCATGATTTTTCCTTCCCCGACACCCGGTGAGGCAGGCTAGCCGGGTCGGCCCGCCCGGTAAAGGAACGCCACCGCTCTGCTGACGCGTCCGCGGCGGCTTGGCTGGACCCGCCGGTACCCCTTCAAACCCATCACAAGCCTTCACACCATCACGACAGGTCGTACCGGCGCACCCGTCGCACCACGGATCTTGCTTGCAAGCAGAATGAAACACGCGGCGTAGATACGTGCCGCGGCCAGTTCCTCGAGTGCCAGGTTTTCGATCAGGTAGACGCCGCATTCAGCCAAGGCAAATTGATGCACCGGCAGCATCAGCCCTTTATTCGGATTGGGCAGGACTTCGACCGCCATGTTGTCGGCACCAATCGCGACAACACCCTGATCGATCAGCCACTTCGCCGCAGGAACGTCGATTCCAGGCTCGCCTTCAAGATAGCGGGCATTGTCGATCCCGAAAAACCTTCCCCAGCCGGTCCGGATCAGCGCGATATCGCCCGATTCAAGAGCAAAACCGCCGGCGTCGGCTGCCCGTTTCAGATCGTCCGGAGTGACCGTGTGTCCGGAGGGCAAGTGCGACGCACCGCCAACATCAAACAGCACGCCGCGCGTAATCATTGGCGGCGCATGCTCGATCCCCAGCCGGTCCAGCCCCCAATCCGTCACGACATCGGCGGCGGCATTGCCGTTGTACAACATGTCGCCCTTGGAAAAATGCCCGAGCGCATCGATATGTGTGCCGACATGCGCGGTCATTTCGATACGTTCCAGGTTGGTGCCGGCGTCGTTGGTCGCCCCCATCTTGCGGCGCCTCTTGATCGTGTCCCGCCAGGATCCGAAGATAGACATCAAAAACGGAGTCTGATTTGGCGCCATGTAGGGCGCCCCCATGAAGATCTCGTGGCTGACGTCGAACACCCGTCCCTGTCGCACCGACCCCAAAGCGGCTACCCGCTTCTCCACTGTCAGCAGATTGCCGGCGCCGATCTGATCGCCCGGTCCCCATTGCGAATGGCTGTGGTTCAGGTCCGGCATGGTGACGCGCCCGTGTTAGGGTCAGACGTTGCTGTCAGATCGGGCCAGGCCCGCCGCGGCCAAAAGCTCATTTTGCCGATTGGTCGGAATCGTATCCGTGGGGCGGGCTGTTTTGGCTTTGCGCGTTTTGCGTCTTCTGCTGCTTGCCGTAATGATGGCCAGCAATGCATCCGCCAACGGCCCCAAGAACCCCATGGTGCACCATGTGGCCGGCGACGGCCCCGGCGACACCGCCACTGATGCAGCCGATCGCCCGAGCCGGAACGGTGAACCCGGTCGCAATATAACCCGCGGTAAACAAAGCGATACATAGACGCATGGTCATCTGACTTTCTCCTGCCTGCCTCGGACGTTGCTTACTTGGACGCTCTAACCTTGCCCGCAAGATTTCGATGCCTCACGGGCTATTCAAGAGCGCTCTTTCCGATCCGCGGCATTCATGGTTCCAGCCGTTCTATATGAAGCGACCGTGGTCAAGGAGGAACATATGCGGGCTCTCGTTATCGCCACTCTGTTTGTCACCGCTTCAGCCGGCGCGGCGTTGGCGGATTCAGCCGTGGTTGGTGCCTGGAAGGCGGATCTGGGGGATAACGTCACCATCAACATGACGGTGGACCCGAACGGCGCCTGGAGCAGCGAGACGGAACAGCACAGCAAGGCTGTACGGCAAATGAAGGGCACCTATACGCAGAAGCAATCCAACGATCACGCAGGGGTGATCGTATTCACGCCAACCCAGGCGACCGCAAAGAGCGGCAAGGTGCAGAAGGAGACCGACCACTACGAGCTTGCCAAGGATGGCAACGAACTAAGGCTGACGACTGGCGGCGACACGATGGTATTCGAGAAGCAGTCGAAGCCGTGAGACGAGGCCCAGACCGACCGCCCTGACCTCGATCCTTCGCTGATCCGGAACTCCAGGGCTGGGCAAGACAGGAAGGCGCGGACATTGTTCCCAGATGTCCGACGCCAAATCCTTGTCCAGCTTTCGGATCTGGCTTCTGCTTGCCGCCGCGTTCGTCACGTTTGCGATCGGGGCCGGCCTCATGCAGGCCTACACCGTCTTCCTGGTGACCTTCATCGAGGAATTCGGTTGGAGCCGGGCCGAGGTCTCACTTGCATATTCGATGTCGCAGATCGTCAGCGGGCTCAGTTCTCCGCTGGTGGGCTGGCTGGTCGACCGACTGGGCCCGTCACGCCTGATTCTGATGGGCGGCGCGCTGTTGAGCATTGGCCTACTGGCGAATGCCTGGGCCACACAACTCTGGCACATAGTCGTGCTCTACGGTGTCGTCATGACGCTTGGTGCCAACTGCCTCGGCCTGGTCGTTTTCGTGCCCTTGCTGTCGCGCCATTTCGTCAGCAACCGGGGCATGGCCGTCGCGGTCGTCCAGTCGGCGAACGGCTTCGCCCGAGCGTTTTCCGCTCCGGTTGCGACGCTGATGATCAACGGGCTGGGCTGGCGCGGCGCCTATCTGTGGCAGGGCGTGTTCATGGCGGTTATCCTGATGCCGCTGGCATCGCTGTTTCGCGGCGTGGGGCACCCTGGCCGCCGCCGTGTTGCCGGCACGCAGGGCTGGACCTTGCGCCAGGCGGTCCGCACACCGCATTTCTGGCTGCTCTTTGCGGTTTACATGTTCACCGGCCTGGGCAGCTTCCTCGTGGCGCTGCATCAACTGGCGTTCGCGGTCGACGTCGGCTTCGACAAGCTTTACGCCGCCGGCGTCCTGGGCGTAGGCGCGTTCCTGTCGCTGCCCGGGGTGATCATCACCGGCACGTTGTCCGACTACGTCGGCCGAGAAATTTCCGCCGTCGTGACCTATGGTACCTCGATTGTGGGCGTTGCGTTCGCGCTGATGATCACTGCGCCAGACCAGCACCTGCTGCTGTGGCTGCACGCCTGTTTCTTCGGTCTGACCTGGGGCGCCCGAGGGCCCGCGATCACCGCTAAGACGGCCGATCTGTTTCCCGGCCCGAACCTGGGTGCCATTCTCGGCGTCATCACCATCGGTACCGGCCTCGGCGCCGCTGGCGGGTCATGGCTAGCCGGCTTCGTGTTCGACACCACCGGCAGCTACCGGGTCGCATTCACACTCTCGATTGTGTTCTATGTCGCCGGCAGCATCGCCTTTTGGGCGCTGCGCCGTCCGCCGGCCATCCGCGTTTAATGGAAGCGTCGCATGCTCTTTCTCGTCATCAGCGAACCTCGCCCTGAGCGCCCGTCCAGCGTGACGGCCGCGCGGCAATCCTACTGGACCTGGATCCAGCCGCTGATCGACAAGGGCGAGGTCCACTCGGTGTACGCCAAGGTTGGACGTGGCGCCGTCGTCCTGTTTGACGTCCCGTCCAACGAGGTCCTGCACGCCCACCTGAACGCCTGGGCTGAGATCATCCCCGCGACCTTCCAGGTGCACGCGCTGATCGACCCGGCCGGAGCCCAGCGATTCCTGCAGGAACAATGCGGTTAGCGTGTGCCCATGCCCGCGCTAGAGGTCGCCACCGGTTACATCCTTGCCTATCGCCTGTTCGATGTCGCCTTCGCCATCGACCTGGGGAAGGCCGAGGACACCTGGGCCCGCACCGTCCGCACCGAAAGCTTTCGCGGGCGTCTGACCACTACGCCCGCGAAAGCGGTCGCCTTCGGCGTGCCGCCCGTCGCCATCGCCCTTGGTTCCGTTACACTGCCCCTGCCGGATGGGCCAGCCAGCGCCATCGCAACCGCTCGGTTGTACGACTTCGGCGTCGTCAGCATCGCGCTGCGTCTGCCTGTCGCCTCTCTGTCCTGGAGCAGCTTCTCACAACGGCTGAACGCCGTGGACCAGGCGGCCGGCCTGACACCGGCCACCTCACTTTGGATGGAACTGTTGGAGCGTGTGCGGCGCGGTGTTGGCGATGCACTGGTCCGTCCGACGCCGGAGACGCTGGAAGAGGATTACCTGGTCGGGGTCGCCAATGCTTTCAGCGAGCCGATGACCGCCGAGGCATTGACCGAAAAGCTTGACCTCGTGCCCCTGTTGTCCGGCGAGCACCGACCGCTGTCCGAGGGGGCAACGCGAGAGCTATTGCGTCACCGCTACTCCTTCTACACAGACGATCTGGTCGTGCTGACCTGGGATCGCGCGTTCATCTACGAGCCGCGCGGCGATACCGACGTGATCGACGTTCTGGAAGTCGCCAATGCCCAGCTTCTGGAGATGCGCTACTACGACGAACTGCTGGATGCCGAACTGCCGCGCATGTATGACCTCGTGGAGGCCACGAGGCGCCGCTGGGCGCTGCCGGGCGCTCGCCGCTTCGCCGACCTGGCGCGCAGGCTCTACACGATGGTTGCCGAAGTAACCGAACTGACCGAGAAAGTGGACAACGCGCTGCAGGTAACCGAGGACGTCTATCTGGCCCGCATCTACGCTGCGGCACTGGACTTGTACCGGGTGCCCACGGTCAGCGCGGCGGTTGACCGGAAGCTGTCGATCATCCGCGACACCTACACCGCACTGTATGACGAGGCTCATGCGAGCCGGTCCGAAGTGCTGGAGATCATCATCCTGGTCATGATCGCGGTTGAGATCGTCCTGGCGGTCGTCCGGTAGCCACCGTCCGAACCAGCTTGGAGTCGGTCAGCACCCTCGGCAGCATCCGGGTCAGCGCGCTGACCCGGATGCGTGACCGCATTCGATCAACCGGCCTTTACGACATACCCGTAGGCTGCATTGCTGCGGTCGCCGCCATTGTCGAGATAGGCGGCTTTCATCTTCGAAATACCGTCCAGCGGCAGATCGTTGGAGGCGGCGTGCAGATCCAGATGATAGTGACGCGCACCGTTGTAACCAAGGATTGCGCCTTTCACCGGGCCGTCGGCCGGGCCCAACGCGGCAAAGCCGTGTTTCTTCTGCATGTCCTCCGGAATTTCCAGACGCCGCAACGCCTCG
>DASYBP010000084.1:0-5162 GCA_036500715.1 Rhodopila sp. | reverse complement strand
GAGCCATCGATGACCGGCACCTCGATATCATCGCCCAAGGCTGCCTGCGTCATCCTGAGCGGTACGCGCATCAGGATATTGGCCTGCTCGCGCTGGAAAAACTCATGCGGCCGGATCGAGACATGCACGTAGAGGTCACCGTTCTGCGCACCCGGGCCGCCGGCCTCGCCCTCACCGGATAACCGAATGCGGGTGCCGTCCTCGACGCCAGCCGGGATCGGCACCGACAGCGTGCGCTCGCGCTGCACCGTGCCGGAGCCCTGGCAGATGCGGCACGGATGGCGGATGACGCGTCCCTGACCGCCGCAGGTCGCACAGGTCTGTTCCACCAGGAAGAAGCCCGTTTGGCGGCGGACCTTGCCCGCGCCCTGGCAGGTCGGACAGGTCTCTGCCGCGCGTCCCTTGTCTTGCGACCCGGTGCCCTCGCAGCTTTCGCACTTGACCCTAGTCGGCACCCGCAAATTGACCTTGGTGCCGGTGAACGCCTCAACTAGGTCGATCTCCACCCCCTGCCGCAGATCGGCCCCGGTGCGGGTACGCTGGCCGCCGCGGCGATTCATACCGAACATCTGCTCGAAGATATCGCCGAGGTCGCCGGTGGCGGAAAAATCGAACCCGCCCATGCCGGGACCGGCGCCGCCAGAGCCCTGCTCGAACGCCGCGTGGCCGAACCGGTCGTAGGCGCTGCGCTTCTGATCGTCCTTCAGGATATCGTATGCTTCGTTGACTTCCTTGAATCGCGTTTCGGCCTGTCTGTCGCCAGGATTGCGGTCAGGGTGATATTGCATCGCGAGCTTGCGGTACGCCTTCTTGAGGTCGTCCGCGCTCGCGTTCTTGGCTACTCCCAGCGTGGCGTAAAAATCCTGCTTGGCCATCTCAGCCCTTTATGCGGTGCTATCCCGAGCACCAAAACGTCACCCAAAACAGAGATTGCGCCCGCCTTCGACTGAAGCGCGGGCGCGACCCTTCATTTCCAATCCACAGTCAAGGGCCGGACCCTCAATGGTCAGGCCGACTTTTTCTTCTTGTCGTCAACTTCCTCGAACTCGGCGTCGACGACCTTGTCATCCCCCGGCGCCTGCGGGCCGGCATCGCCACCGGCCCCACCCCCTGGGGGCGGCTGTTGCGCGGAGGCGGCCTCAGCCTTGTACATCGCCTCGCCGATTTTCATTGCCGCCTGGCTTAGCCGATCGGACGCCTGCTTCAGGGCTTCGGTGTCGCTGCCCTCCAGCGCCGACCTGGCAGCTGCGATGGCAGCCTCGGCCTCGCCCTTCTCCTGCGCGCTGACCTTGTCGCCGTGCTCCTTCAGGTTCTTTTCCACCTGATGGACCAGGCTCTCGGTATGGTTGCGCGCTTCGATCGTCTCGCGCCGCTTCTTGTCGGCTTCGGCGTTCGCCTCGGCTTCCTTGACCATGCGCTGAATATCGGCTTCCGACAGACCGCCGCTGGCCTGGATGCGGATTTGCTGCTCCTTGCCGGTGGCCTTGTCCTTCGCCTGGACCGAGACGATGCCGTTGGCGTCGATGTCGAACGTCACCTCGATCTGCGGCACGCCGCGCGGGGCTGGGGGGATGCCGGTCAGGTCGAAGTTGCCCAGCAGCTTGTTGTCCGCCGCCATCTCGCGCTCGCCCTGGTAGACCTTGATGGTCACCGCCTGCTGGTTGTCGTCGGCGGTGGAGAAGGTCTGGCTCTTTTTGGTCGGGATCGTGGTATTGCGGTCGATCAGCCGGGTGAACACGCCGCCCAGCGTCTCAATGCCAAGGGACAACGGAGTCACGTCCAGCAACAGCACGTCCTTGACGTCGCCCTTCAGCACGCCACCCTGCACCGCGGCGCCGATCGCCACGACTTCGTCGGGGTTCACGTTGCGGGCCGGGTCTTTACCAAAGAACGACTTCACCGCGTCGATGACCTTGGGCATGCGGGTCATGCCGCCGACCAGGATCACCTCCTGAATCTCGTTGGCGGTCACGCCGGCGTCCTTCAGGGCTGCCCGGCACGGTTCCATCGTGCGGCCGATCAGGTCATCGACCAGAGCCTCGAGCTTCGCGCGGGACAGCTTCATCACGAGATGCTTCGGTCCGGAAGCGTCAGCCGTGATGAACGGCAGGTTGATCTCGGTCTCCTTCGATGACGACAGCTCGATCTTGGCCTTTTCCGCGGCCTCCTTCAGCCGCTGCAAAGCAAGTTTGTCGCGGCGCAGGTCGATGCCCTGCTCCTTGCGGAACTCGTCGGCCAGGTAGTCGATGACGCGCAGGTCGAAATCCTCACCGCCCAGGAAGGTGTCGCCGTTGGTAGACTTCACCTCGAAGACGCCGTCGCCGATTTCCAGCACCGAGATGTCGAACGTGCCGCCACCCAGGTCGTACACCGCGATGGTGCCGGCGGACTTCTTGTCCATCCCGTATGCCAGCGCGGCCGCCGTTGGTTCATTGATGATGCGCAGCACGTCCAGGCCGGCGATGCGGCCGGCATCCTTGGTTGCCTGCCGCTGGCTGTCGTTAAAGTAGGCGGGAACGGTAATGACCGCCTGGGAAACCGGCTCGCCGAGATAGGCCTCGGCGGTCTCCTTCATCTTGCCCAGGATGAACGCGCTGATCTGGCTGGGGGAATACTTGTCGCCCTTGACCTCGACGGCCGCGTCGCCGTTGTCCGCGCGCACGATGTGGTAGGGCACCATCCCCTTGTCCTTGGCGACCAGCGGATCGTCGTAGCGGCGCCCGATCAGGCGCTTGATCGCATACAGCGTGTTGGTGGGGTTGGTGACCGCCTGGCGCTTGGCCGACTGGCCAACCAGACGTTCCCCGCTATCGGTGAAGGCGACCATGCTGGGGGTGGTACGAGCACCTTCAGCATTTTCGATGACGCGGACGTCCTTGCCTTCCAGAATAGCGACGCAGGAGTTGGTGGTACCAAGATCGATACCGATCACTTTACTCATTTGAATAAGCTCCTTTCAGCGGACGGTGGCGACCCGAAGCACCGGCACAGTCCCTTTGGTGAATGAACTGGATGTATGAGATTAATGCCGCTGGGACAAGGGTTATAGCCAAATTTTCCGTTCCATTGTGTCACAATACCACGGCGTGCGCAGCCGATCAGGCTAGGCTTTCGCCAAGGCTAGGCTAGGCCTTCGTGGGGCCGGCGAGTTCCGAGGTCGGCGCCTTGGCCACAACGACCATCGCCGGACGCAGCAGGCGACCGTTCAAAGTCCAGGCGGCGGACCAGGCCTGCAGTACCGTCCCAGGCGAGTGGGTTTCGCTTTCCTGCTCCGCCATCGCCTGGTGCAGGTTGGGGTCGAACGGCTGACCGACCGGGTCTTCCCGCTTGATCCCGTTCCGCTCCAGCGTGCCGATGAAGCTGCGTTCCACGCCTTCGAGGCCCTCGCGCACTTTGCCGACGATCGCGGGCTGGTCGGCCGACGGCGGCGGCAGGCTTTCGATGCCGCGCTTGATGTTCTCGGCCGCCTCCACGACGTCGGTGGCAAACTTCTGCACCGCGTATTGACGCGTGTCGTCGACATCCTTGCGCGCTCGGGCGCGAACGTTGGCGTTTTCCGCCTCTGCCCGCATCCAACGCTCCTTCATCTCCGCCAACTCGGCCTCCAAGGCCGCCACACGCTCCTGCGCCGCCCGCAGCGCCTGTTCGGGGGACACGTCTTCCGGCGGCGGCGCGGCGTGGGACGGTGCCGCGGTCGGTTCTGACGCGGGCTGTTCTGGCATGATATCCTGTTCTGGCTGATGTTGATTGGGCATGGTTCAGCATCTGTTTAGGGGCGGCCATCAGTTAGGGAACATGGCGCCGAAGAACAACCCGAATCGACTGGTTTGTTTCAACCCAGCAGTTGACCGATGACCCGAGCCGTATAATCCACCACCGGGATGATCCGGCCGTAATTGATCCGCGTCGGTCCGATCACCCCGATCGCGCCCACAATGCGGCCGGCCTCGTTGCGCGCCGGGGCGACCACCATGGAAACGCCGGAGGTGTTGAACACACCGCTTTCCGCGCCGATGAAGATCCGTACTCCGTCGGACTGTTCCGCCAGTTCCAGCAGGCGCAGCATGGTCTCCTGCGCCTCGAGCCGCTCGAACAGCGCCTGGATGGCGGTCAGGCGCTCGATCTGGGTGACGTCCGACAGCAATCGCGCCTGGCCGCGAACGATCAGGCTGCCGGAGCGCCCTTCGCCGGTCCAGGTCGCCAGCCCGGCGGCGACCACGAGCGTCGACAGCGCGTCAAGCTCGGTTCGGTTGGCCGCTATTTCCTCCGCCACCAGGCGGCGCAGTTCGGCCAGCGGGCGGCCCGACAGGCGCGCGTTCAGATAGTTGCTGGCCTGCTGCAGCGCCGATGGCGGCAGGCCGGGGGGTGTCTCGATCACCCGGTTTTCCACCTGGCCGTCGCTGTTCACCAGCACCACCAAGGCGCGTCCGGGTCCGAGTGGAACGAATTCAATATGCTTGACCGCCCCTTCCGATTTTGGCGCGAGCACCAGACCGGCGGCAGCCGACAGGCCGGACAGCAGGGAGCTGGCCTCCGCCAGCGTATCCTCCAGGCTGCGGCCGGAGGCGGCGAGGGCGGCCGATATCGCCTCTCGCTCGTCTTCGGTGAGTTCGCCGAATTTAAGCAGCCCGTCGACGACCAGGCGCAGGCCTTGGTCGGTTGGCAGGCGGCCGGCCGAGGTGTGCGGGGCGAACAACAGCCCGGAGTCGGACAAGTCGGCCATGACGTTGCGGATCGTCGCCGGCGACAGGCTCATGGGCAGGCGTCGGGCGAGGGTGCGCGAGCCGACCGGTTCGCCGGTGGCGACATACTGCTCGACGATCTCGCGCAGCACCGCGGCCGAACGCGCGTCCAGGCCCGGCGGCAGCGGCGGCGAGGTGACCGGGAAGGGCGGTGTCCGGCCCTGAAAGCGAGGGAAGCGGCCGGTTGGCGGCACAGGCATATTCATCGCTAGCACTCCAACCCTATAGGCTACAAGCAATGCCAGAAGCCGTCCAGGATTTTGCCTCGCCGCTGCCCGCGCGGTGAAGCGTGAGCAGCGAAGCGATCACGATTGCCGCGTGAATCCGCCACTCCAATCAAAATGCGACGTATCGCGCTTCTCCGATGCGCGATACCAGCCACGCCGCCGCTCACACCGTCACGACGATCTTCCCGAATTG
>DASYBP010000083.1:0-16120 GCA_036500715.1 Rhodopila sp. | reverse complement strand
CGAGTACGCCATGATCAAGTTTGCCGCCCAGGCAGGGGCGATAGACGAGCAGCGCGTCGTGCGCGAAAGCCTGGGCGCGATCAAACGCGCCGGCGCCGACCTGATCCTGACCTACTTCGCCATGGACATCGCCAGGCAGGGTTTTTGAGCGCCCGAACGGGCTGGTTCAACGATTCAGGGCTACCTGGCGCAAAGGCGCCCCGGCCGACGTCTGACCTGTCGCCCTTGCTTCAATCGTGCCGGGCGCGCGCCGCTGTGTGGGTGCCGGTGTGTTGACCTCGGCCGGCGGGCCGCTCTCGCGATCCGCACCGCAGTTGCCCGACGAGCTAGAAACCACCTTCGGCGCCGCGTTGCCGCCGTTGTAGGTGATCCGCACGCTCCGCGTGCAAACGCCATTCCCCGACATCGTCGAGACGAAAGAATAACCACTGGCGCCCGGCGGCAATCCGGGCGTCTGGCTCGCCATTCCCGGCAATTCCTCGACCTGGCGCAACATGGCCGCCGCCTGCTGATCCATCAGCGCGGAAATCCGCTCCAGCGTCGCAAACGGATCGAGCGCCATCATCGGACCCAGTCCGGCCGCGGCGGAAGGAACCATGACGACCCGTGGCGCGACATCACCCGTGTACTGGATTTGCTCGACCCCGCCGCCCGGCAACGGAACCGTCACGATATGGACTCGACTATCCACAGCCAGTGCGGGCGCTACCGCCGCGGCTACCGGAAGCGCGGCACCGGCAGCCAACAAGGATCGCAACGAAACCGCCATCATCGCCTCCAGACATGACGAAAATACATCTAATTTCTATCGCGGCGCTGAACGCGCTTCAAGCATCCCAGGGGTTAATTTCGTGCCATCTGAGACCTCGCGAACCGGCCGTAAAGGCGGCTAAACCAGCCGTCCGTCGCGCAGGGTCACGGTCCGGTCCATCCGCGCCGCCAGCTCTGGATTATGCGTGGCGATCAGCGCCGCCACGCCCTGCTCGCGCACGATGCCCAGCAGTTCGGCGAACACGGCGTCGGCCGTGGCGACATCCAGATTGCCGGTCGGCTCGTCTGCCAGCAGCAGCTTCGGCGCATTCGCCAAGGCACGACCAATCGCCACCCGCTGCTGCTCCCCGCCCGAGAGTTTCCCTGGCAGATGCCCCAATCGCGCCGCCAGCCCGAACGTTGTCAGCAGCGCTCTGCCGCGGTCTTCGGCCAGGCGCCGGGGCCGGCCGGCGATCATCTGCGGTAGGACAACATTCTCCAACGCCGAGAACTCGGCCAGCAGATGGTGGAACTGATAGACGAAGCCAATGGCGTCGCGCCGGACAGCGGTCCGCGCCGCATCCGCCAGATCGCCGGCATTCCGCCCCTCGATCAGCACCGAACCACCGTCGGGCCGATCGAGCAGCCCCGCGACATGTAGCAGAGTGGATTTGCCGGCACCGGACGGGGCCACCAGCGCGACGATTTCCCCCGCCCGGACGGTCAGGTCGGCGCCGCGCAGTACCGGCAATTCCCCAGCATCGCCGCGATACACCCGCGCCACGCCACGCAGCTCCAGCGGGTCACTCATGCCCCATCACTCATCCCCATTACTCATGCCGCAATGCCTCCACCGGATCGGTGCGCGCCGCGCGCCAGCTTGGATACAGCGTCGCCAGCAGCGACAGGACCAACCCCAGCGCCACCACACGCGCCACGTCCGCCCAGTCGATCGTGTTCGGCAACTCCGTCAGCATGAACACCGAGGCGTCGAACACCCGCCCGCCGGTCACCTGCTCGACGAAATGCTGCACCGCCACAATGTTGTGGCAGAACACAATACCGATGACGGTGCCGATCACCGTCCCGGTGACCCCGACGAATGCCCCGCACATCAGGAAGATGCGCAGGACGGAAAAGCTGGAGGCGCCGATCGTCCGCAACACGGCGATATCGGCCCGTTTGTCCTTGACCAGCATGATCAGCGAGGAGACGACATTGAACGCGGCCACCAGCACGATCATCCCCAGGACAATGAACATCGTGTCCTTCTGCACCTGCAGCACTCCGATGATGCTGTCGTTAGCGTGCCGCCAGTCGCGGGCATAAACCGGCCGGCCTTGCAGCAGTGGCGTCAGCTCGGCCGCCACAGCGGCGACGCGGTCTGGATCGTGCAGCCGGATCTCGATGCCGGTCACCGCATCCGGCTTCTGGAAAAACACCTGCGCCGAGGCCAGCGGCAGGAACACGACGCCGCTGTTGTAGTCGCTCAGCCCAGCGTCGAAGATCGCCACCACCTTGTACGCCCGCACCCGCGGAATGGTGCCGAACGCTGTGGCCGCGCCCTCCGGCGAGATCACCGTCAGCGGATCGCCGATGCGCAGCCGATACGTGTTCGCCAGGCCGATCCCCACGACGATCGCGTCGTCGCCGCTGAAGTCGACCAGATTACCGGCGACGATATGGTCGCTGATCGGCCCCAGCGCCCGCAGATCATTCAGGCTGATGCCGCGGACCAGACCGCCGCGCGCGCCGCCGCCCTCGGTGCTCAGCAGCACCTGCCCGTCCAGCACCGGTGCGGCCGAAGCGACATCCGGCAGGCCACGGATCTGCTCCACCAGCGCCCGGTACTTGTCCAGCTTCTGCCCGGCATAGGCCTCGACAGTGATGTGCCCGTTCACGCCGAGAATGCGCGATACCAGCTCAACCTGAAACCCGCTCATGACCGAGGTCACCACGATCAACGTCGCCACGCCCAGCGCGATGCCGACCAGGGAGAAAATAGCGATGATCGAAACGAACCGCTCGCCCTTGCGCGCGCGCAGATAGCGGCCGGCGACCATGCGTTCGAACGGGCTGAACATTCAGCCGATCCGGCTGAGTGCCTCGTCTGGCGTCACCTCGGTTCGGTCGCCGGTGGCCCGCCGCTTCAGTTCCACCTTGCCGGCCGCGGCCCCCCGCGGCCCGACGACGATTTGCCACGGATGCCCCAGCAGATCGGCGTCGGCGAATTTTGCTCCGGCCCGGTCCGATCGGTCGTCATAAAGCGCATCGCCGCCGAACGCGGCATACAGCCTCTCACACATCGCGTCGCACGCGGCATCACCGATCTTCAGGTTGAGGATCGCCGCCTTGAACGGCGCGATGCTGTCAGGCCAGATGATGCCGGCATCGTCATGGCTGGCCTCAATGACCGCGCCTACCAGCCGGGACACGCCGATACCGTAACTGCCGCCTTCCGGATGCACCGGCTTGCCGTCCGGCCCGGCCACCGTGGTATTCATCGCCCTGGTGTACTTGGTGCCGAAGTAGAAAATGTGGCCGACTTCGATGCCCCTGCCCTCGCGCCTGCGGTCTGCCGCGACCTGGTCCCATCGAGCCGTATCGTGCTTTTCGTCGGTCGCGGCGTAATGGGTCGTCATCACCCGGAAGAAGCGCGCGAGATCTTCCGGCTGTTCGTGGCTGAAACCCCCAGCATCCGTGGACAGATAGTCGATCTCCTCGAACGCCGCGTCGAAATAAACCTGGCTTTCGCCGGTAGGGGCCAGAATGATGAATTCATGGCTCAGATCGCCGCCGATCGGACCAGTGTCGGCCTGCATCGGGATCGCCTTCAGCCCCAGCCGCTGGAATGTGCGCATATAGGCCAGCATCATCTTGCGATAGCTGGTCACCGCACCGGCGTGATCCAGATCGAACGAGTAGCCATCCTTCATCAGGAATTCCCGCCCGCGCATAACCCCGAAGCGTGGCCGCACCTCGTCGCGGAACTTCCATTGAATGTGGTACAAGATCTGCGGCAGTTCCCGGTAACTCTTGATCGCCTGGCGGAACAGGTCGGTCACCATCTCCTCGTTGGTCGGGCCATACAGCATGTCGCGGTCGTGCCGATCGCGGATCCGCAGCATCTCCTTGCCGTAGTCTTCGTACCGCCCGCTCTCCCGCCAAAGCTCCGCCGGCTGGATCGTCGGCATCAGGATCTCCTGTGCCCCCGAACGGTCCTGTTCCTCGCGCACGATCCGCTCGATGTTGTGCAGCACGCGCAGCCCCAACGGCAGCCAGGCATAAATCCCGGCCGACGTCTGGCGCACCAGCCCCGCCCGCAGCATCAGCCGGTGCGAAACAATCTGCGCCTCGGTCGGCGTTTCCTTCAGCGTGGGAATGAAGCCGCGGGACAGGCGCATCGCGATCGAGTTCCATTCGTCCTATCGGAGGCGTGCGTCGTATCGCGTTTGCCGATCGGCCGCTACCGGCGACGCGTACTCCACCACATTGGTGCCGTCAGTGACACACACTGTCATCTGACGCGCCGTCACCGGAAAAAATAATAGTAAATTGTAATTTTTGTGCGTCGCACAATGTGCTAGCGCAATAAACTCCGCGTTATCAGTCCAAAAAGTAACAAAACCTCGTGACACCACCGCCAAGTTTGGCTAACAAAGCCGCGGGTTGCTTACCAGGGAGTAGACAAGCCAGGTTTGGGGAGGAAACGCCATCCGCCCGACGGACAGGGGGCCCGGTCCTCCCGGCCGTCGAGGCGGGGCAGTCGCACGAAACGTCTCGGAAAAATAACATCAATCGTCGGGCTCCGCGAAAAGACCATGACGGAAGCTGACATAATCGCTGCGGATCAGCAGATATGACCCGGTCCACAGCACAGTTGCGACTATAGTCGTAATGACTACCTTCCGCAATATCCGTGGGTGCTCCGGTGCACCCCGCCAGCCACTTTTCTCGTCCGCTCGCGCAACCGGCTTGGTGCCGATCGGCAGCACAGCAAACAACGCTGTCCACCAGATTATGACAAACAGCACGGTGCCGGTGAACCAGTTCATCTGCCTTCAGACCCGAATGAGATGCACATCCACCAACGGCCGCTTGCCGAGTTTCCGCCCCAGCGTTCGGCGCAGTGCGGCACGCGCGGCATCCTCCAACCCGGCATCGTCGCGCCGCAGGCTGGCGGGAAGATCGCGCAACGCTTCGGCAAATTCGGCGGCCGCCCGTTCGGTGTCGGGATCGCCTGGGTCCAGCAGCCCGGGTGCGCTCAGCCTCGGCTGCCCGCGCAGGCCGCCCGCCTGATCCACCGCCAGGCTGGCGACGACGACACCGTTGAACAGCATCCGCCGCCTGGCAGCCATCACCTCCCCCCTCAGCGGCACCAGCCGGGTCCCGTCCAGCACCAGGCGACCGACAGGGGCGCTGTCGGTGATCGCAGGCCGGCCCGGCGACAGCGTGATGATGTCGCCGTCTTCCATCATGAACGGGGTCACCCCGGCCTCGCGCGCCAGTTCCGCGTGAGCGGACAGATGGCGCCACTCCCCGTGCACCGGCACCGCGTACCGAGGCTTCACCAGCCGGTACATCCGTCGCAGCTCGTCGCGCGCCGGATGGCCGGAGACGTGCACCAGATGGTCATTGTCGGTCATCAGCCGCACGCCACGCCGCACCAGATGATCCTGCACCGTGCCGATGGCACGCTCGTTTCCCGGTATCATCCGCGAGGAGTAGATGACGGTGTCACCTTCCCCCAGCGACACCCGCGGATGGTCGTCGCGCGCCACCCGCGACAGCGCGCTGCGGGCCTCCCCCTGGCTGCCCGTGATCAGCATCAGCAGGTTGTCGTCGGGCACGTCGTCGATGTCGTCCTCGGTCAGGAACGGCGGCAGCGTCTTCAGGTAGCCGCATTCCCGCGCCGCGGCTTCGATGTTGCGCATCGATCGGCCCACCAGGGCGACGCTGCGACCGGCGTCTTGCGCTGCCAGAGCCACTGACTCCATCCGGGCGACATTACTGGCAAAGCAGGTGACGGCAACGCGCCCGTTCAGATCGCGCACCAAGGCCGACAGCGTGCGGCGCACATCCAGTTCGCTGCCAGAATGTCCCTCGACCATGGCATTGGTCGAATCACAGACCATCGCCAGCACGCCCTTCTGGCCTAGTTCGGCCAGCGCCGCCTCATCGGTCGGCGTTCCCAGCAACGGTGTGGCATCCAGCTTCCAATCTCCGGTGTGCAGAACCGTGCCGGCCGGGGTGTCGATCACCAGCGCCTGCGCCTCGGGGATCGAGTGCGCCAGGCGGATGAAGCGCAGCGCAAAGGGCTTCAGATCAAAGCTGCCCCCAGGCGGTACGACGTGCACCCGAACCTGGTTGACGAGCCCGTTCTCCGACAGCTTGCGCCGCAGCACCGCCGCGGCAAAGGGCGTGCAATAGACCGGGCATCTGAGCTGCGGCCAGAGCCAAGCGACGGCGCCGATATGGTCCTCGTGCGCATGGGTAATCACCAGACCGACGAGCTTGTCCCTGCGGTCAGCGATGAAGCCGGGATCGGCCATCATCACCTCGACCTCCGGCAATTCGCTGCCGCCAAAGCCGATCCCGCAGTCCACCGCGAGAAATTTTTCGCGGCCTGCCTCGCGCCAGCGGTACAGGTTGAGGTTCATGCCAATCTCGCCCGTCCCACCCAAGGGCAG
Organism: Rhodopila sp.; assembly: GCA_036500715.1. Classification (GTDB taxonomy): domain Bacteria; phylum Pseudomonadota; class Alphaproteobacteria; order Acetobacterales; family Acetobacteraceae; genus Rhodopila. Next base: position 9,680 of record DASYBP010000083.1, on the reverse strand, counting down.
GAAGGCCAACTCGCCGCTTTCAGCGTCCATAATTTGAGGTTTCGTTCCGTTATTCAGGGTCGATCAATCGCGTTCTCTCCCGGGGCAATGTGGGCGCTGGATTGCGCTCCGCCAACATCCGCAGGCCATCCAAGGTCAGGTCAGGCTCGATATGCTCGATCATCAGGGTACCCTCGGCGAACAACGGGGCCAGTCCACCGGTGGCGACGACCTTCATGGCGCCACCAAATTCGTTTTTGATTCGGGTCAGCAGGCCCTCGATCAGGCCGACATACCCCCAGTACATGCCCGACTGCATGGCCGGAACCGTGGACCGTCCGATCACCGCCTGAGGCCGGCCGATGCCGATGCGCGGCAGCCTGGCGGCCGCCTGATGCAGCGCCTCCAGCGACAGGTTGACGCCGGGACAAATCACGCCGCCGAGATAAGCACCAGTGCCGTCTACCACATCGAACGTGGTCGCGGTGCCGAAATCGACCACAATCAGCGGGCCGCCGAAGTTCCGATGCCCCGCCAGGGCGTTTAACAGACGATCGGCACCGACCTCGTTCGGATTGTCGACCTTGATGTCAAAGCCCCAGTCCAGGCTGGCGCGCGCGATCAGCGGCTCGACACTGAACCAGTCGCGGCAGAGATGTCGCAGATGGTACAAGGCCGCCGGCACCACGGTGCCGATCACCGCCCGCCCGATCTGGTCCCGCTTCAGTTCAGACAGCGTCAGCAAGCTGTTGAGCCAGACGGCGTACTCGTCGGAGGTGCGCTGCGCGTCGGTGCGGATGCGCCAGACGCCGCGCCAGCCCGAGGCATCGTGAACCGCGAACACGATGTTGGTGTTGCCGGCATCAACGACCAGCATCATGCGCAAGTCGCCCTGTCCGGGCCAGTGGGGCAAGTGGCCCTGTCGGGGCCGGCGGCTGATGCGGGCATGATCCTTCCGAAGAAGCTGTGGGCAAAAAGCGGCGCCACATGATCGATTGGGCCGGCGGGTGTCAATCTGGAGCGGCTTTCGCAATCTGGGCGCGACCACGCGGCCCGGCGAGCGGCACGCCAGGGACCGCCTGGCAACGGGGCCGGGCCCCTCTAGCGGCCGCAATCCCACTACCGTAGGTTAGGCTTCTGAGACCGGAGCCGCACCGTGATGTGGTTCACAGGGTGTTGGCTTCCCCGCTGCAAACCCGATTGTCATCGCGCAAGGGACAAACGCCGGCATCTGCCTAGTCAAATCGGCGAGAGCTCGCAAGGCAACGTGGTCAGTTAGCCGGTTGTTAATTTTCGTCGCGTAGTACGGTGCGGTCGTGCTCCTGCGGCGGCATCTCTGCTATACGTGCGCGCGTGGCGGCGCGGCCGGAGACCTTCGATGATCGGATCTTTCCACGCCCTGGACACGCTGAACGACGTTTCGCCAGATATCGCGAGGAAACTGGTCGACACATTGTTCCGTCAAACCGGTTTACTGATGATCAGCGCAGCCGCATTCGTGCTGCTAGGCGCGATCGGTTTCATCGGCACCGGTTCTAACTGGTATCTGGCCGGAGCCACGGTGGCCGTCGCCACCGGCGCCTGGCGGCTCTGGCATACCTATGCCTATGCGTTACATCCTGTCAGCGCCCCGCCGGGGACCTGGGCCAGACGTGCGCTCATGAGCACCTTGGCCGCCGCCGCGAGCTGGGGTGCGTGGAGCGCGGTGCTGCTATTCGAGCCGGAAAAAGACTTTGTCATCGTCGTGATCAGCGCTCAGGCGGCCTGCGTCATCGGCGGCGCTGTGCGCAATTGCGCGGTCCCGCTGATCGCCGCCGGGCAGACCTTCCTGACCATGGGGCCGCTATTTGCAATCTGCGTAACGTCCGGCAATCTGTATCTTTCGCTGCTCGGCGTCTTCGTCGGGATGCATATCGCCGCCGCCCTGGCCCTGGCCAGATTCCTGCATCGCCAGGCGCTTCAACTGCTGATCCAGGACGAGGAGAAAACCGAGCTCGTGAACCGGCTCGAAAGGGCGAAGCGGGAGGCGGAGGCCATCAGCCAGCATTTGGAAGTTGCCAATCGGCATCTGGAGACCTTGGCCGCCACCGACGCCCTGACCGGGGTCGCCAATCGTCGCGTGTTCGATCTGACCGCGGCGCTCGAATGGCGGCGGGCCATCCGTGAACAAACGCCGATGTCGATGTTGCTGATGGATGTGGATCACTTCAAGGCTTACAACGATTTCTACGGCCACCAGGCCGGCGACACCTGCCTTCGCGAGGTGGCAGCGACGATCCGGTCAAGTCTTCATCGCCCGGGCGACCTGCTTGCCCGCTATGGCGGGGAGGAGTTCGCCGTGGTTCTGTCGAATACCGAACTGGACGGCGCGGCCAGGGTCGCGGGTGACCTTTTGGCGGCGATCGCCGGGCGCCGCCTGTTGCACGAGGCCAGCGCCTTCGGCCATGTCACGGTCAGCATCGGCGCCGCCTGCATTCCGCCGCAAGCGGACGCCGCGGTGGAGCAACTGACCGCGTTGGCGGATGCGGCGCTCTATGCCGCCAAACGCGGCGGCCGCAACCGCGTGCATGCCGTTGAGCAGGCTACCGTCGATCCTGCTACACTCGCTGCGACACTTGCCGTCGCGAACCTTCAGACCATCTGATCGGAAAGCTGCTGCGGGTCAGGAGCCGTCGAGGCGGTTCACGACGACCCCGGATAGGTCTTTTGGTAAGCCTCCCGCAGCACCTCATCCAGCGGCCGCCCAGCCCGGTATCCCTTCATCCCCTCCGGCACCGCCAACCCTGGCAATTGCCGCGGACAGGGCTCCGGCTCACCCAGCACCTGCCGCACCGGAATGCGGGCCGTCCATACCGGCAGGGCATAATCCTCCTTGTCATCAATGACATGGGTCGCTCGGATCTTCCCCGACGCCTCGTCGATCGGCATCACGACGAAACTGGTCGCCTTGACCTCCTGCCTGTTGGCCGGGCGGATTTCCTTCGACCGCCCTGGAAAGAACCGATCCACGAAGCCATCCATCGCACGAGCTTTCTCCGCTGCATCGGTCACCAAACGAGCGGTGCCGAACGCCATGACAGAACGATAGTTGACCGAGTGATGGAAGCCGCTGCGAGCTAGCACGATCGCGTCGAGATGCGTCGCGGTGACGCAGACCGGGAGACCGGCGGCCTGGCTGCGAAGCATCCGGCTGGCGGACGACCCGTGCCAGTACAACCTGTCGCCCTCCCGCCAGAAGCCGGTCGGCGTGCAGTACGGTTGGCCGTCAATGACATAGGCGATATGCGCGACCATCGCGGCATCGAGGATGTCGTAAACCGTCGTGCGGTCGAAACGCCCCCGATCGGGCATGCGACGGACGCGATTGCGGTTGGTCACTGCGAAACTGTCGTCGGCCATCGAATATTCCTGGCAATTTTGATCCAATCTTATCTCCTATGTCTGAGCCAGTTGATCGGACCAATCGGCCGCCGCGCAGCCGTTCCAATATCAGGATGGTTTGTGCCGCGCCGCCAGTTCCGAGTCCTTCTGCTTCACCCGCAGGATCGCCGGTCGCGAGCAGACCCGCTCGACATACGCCTTGACTACCGGCGACGCGTCCACGATCCCGAAGGCCGTCATCCATTCCAGAGCGCTGCCCCAAAGCACGTCGGCGGCGGTGAAATCCGCGCCCAGGATATAGGGCCCCGCCTCCAATTGATTGGTGACCGTGGACATCACTGTCTCGAAGTCTCCGTACGGCGACATCATCGCCGGTCCCGGGTCGCGTTTCATCGCCTTGTCCACCGCCGCCGGCTCAAAGCAGGCGGCGTAGAACACCATCCAGCGCAGATACGGCCCGCGCCGCGTATCGCTCAGGCCTGGCGCCAGCCCAGCTTCGGGAAACAAATCCGCCAGATAGAGGTAGATTGCCACCTGCTCCGTAATCAACGCGTCGCCATGCCGGATCGCCGGCACCTTGCCCATCGGATTGACGGCGAGATAGGCCGGCTGTCGCTGCTCGCCCGCTTGCATGTTCAGGACATGCAGCTCGTAAGGCGCTCCGAGTTCCTCCAGCAGCCTCAATGTTCCAGTGGAGCGGGTGTTGGGTGAATGGAACAGTGTGATCGTGTCACTTGCGGTCACGCGCGCTCTCCTCGATTTTTTGTTGTGAAACTCAAACATACAACCTATGAGTGGCCGTATGCACCGATGGATAAGGCCCATTGCATGTCTGCCGCTGCTCGTCGCAGGTTATGCACAGGCCACGCCGATCGGCTACTCAATCACCATCACCACCGCTTATGCCGCCGGCGATCCGTTTGAAAATCGCATTGACTCCGCCTTTACCGAATTAACCACCGGCTATTTCCAGGTCGCGAATACCGGGGATACCACGTTCTCCGGCGCCATCGGCACCATAGCTGTATCGGCATTCGCCGGCGACCTGTCCTTCGCCTCTGACCCGCTGGTCCTCACTCCGGGCGCCGCGGTCTCGGTCGCCATCCCTGACAACTCCAACGTAGTAGGCGGGTTCAACGGCCCGGCCTATGAGTATCGCCCGGGCATCGAGATCACCCTGAACGGAACCATGACTAACGGTCCGCTGGCCGAGGCCGTTGACCTGCTGGTGGCGGACCGCGACATCCACTCCGGCGTGCCGCGCACCGATGGGTTCGGCCTCACCTCCGACAGTTTCGTGCTGCAAGGCGGCGATCCCTGGGGCTTTCAGAACAGCGATGCCTTCGCTCTCGGTCAGGCCGACGGCGCGTTCACCTTTCAGCAACCCGTTGCTGAACCGAGTACGGCGTCGATCCTTGCCGCCGGCCTGACCATCGGCGCGGCTATCCGCTGCCGCGCCGCCTTCAGGTCTCGCGGGGCGTAACCGGCACCGTCAGAAATTCGGCGCGGCGGAGCACCCCGAGCCGCACCGACACATCGGCTCGTTCCTGCGTGAGCGCCCGATGCAGGTCATCCGCCCCGGTCACCTGCACCTCATCGAACGAGACCACAACGTCGCCAGCCTGTAGTCCGGCAAGTTTCGCCGGCCCATCGGCGGCAATTTCGGCAATCATCGCGCCGGTTGTCTGCTGCAACCCATGAAAGCGCCGGACCCTGGTAGAGATCGGCACGGTCTGCGCCGACACTCCAAGGCGGGAGCGGCGGACCCGCCCGTCGCGCATCAGCCGGGTCGCAACCCAGATCGCCGTGTCAATGCCAATGGCGAAGCAGATCCCCTGCGCCGGCGCGATCATCGCCGTGTTGATCCCGACGACGCGCCCCGCGCCGGAGACCAGCGGTCCCCCCGAATTGCCGGGGTTGAGCGGCGCATCCGTCTGAATCACGCTGTCCAGCAATCCGCCGCCGCGGGTGCGCAGCGTCCGGCCCAGCGCGCTGACGATCCCCGCGGTGACGGTGCAGGTGAAGCCCAGGGGATTACCGATCGCAATCACCAACTGCCCGACCTTCAACCTGGCCGAGGCGCCGAGTTCGGCATGGGGCAAGCCCGCCCCCGACAGCCGCAGGACGGCAATATCGGTGGCGGGATCATCGCCGATCAGGGCGGCCTCGAAACTCTGACCGTCGGTCAGGCTGGCGCTCAGGCGCGCGGCCTTGGCGACCACATGGCTGTTGGTCAGCACATAGCCATCCGGCGTGAAGATCACGCCCGAGCCCTGACCCGCCGGCCGGCCATCCTTGGTGAGCGCCATGACGTGCACCACCGCCGGTCCAACCCGGTCGAACGCCTGCACCACCTGGGCGGAATACGGGTCGAGCTCCTGGTTCAAAGCATCAAGCGGCATGGAAGTCTTCCTTTCGTCCCCCAAATGGGGAGGTCCGGGGTACCGCTGCACCCGGCCATCCGGCGAGGCTTTCTCCTGGCCAGATACCCGATGCCCGCCTCGTCCGCGACGGTGCACTGTGCCGGCATGCAAAGGAGACTTGAGGCATGGACCTGATCGAACTGTTTTCTTCCGGCCTGGCCGACCGGATCGCCGCCGCGGCGTCCTTCACCGTCGGCATCCACACCGGCAAGCGGCCAACCAGCGGCATCCTGTGGCGTCCGGATGTTGTGGTGGCCTCTGAACAAATGCTGCCCGCGGATGCCGCTAAGCTACGCATCCTGCATGGCGGTCAGACAGTCGACGCCGAGCTTGCCGGGCGCGATGCCAGCACCAACGTCGCGGTGCTAAAACTGGCAACGCCACTCGGCGGGACGCTGCCGGATGTCGCTGAGCCGGTGCGAGTCGGCGCGCTGTCCTTGATCGTCGGCGCCGACGATAAGGGGGGCGCCACGGGACGGCTGGCGATGGTGCACGCGGTGGGCGACGCTTGGCACAGCATGGCCGGCGGTCGCATCGACGCCCTGATCAGGCTGCAAACCGGGCTGGGTGCCGACGAAGGCGGCCCGGTGCTGTCCCTGGGGGGCGGTCTGATCGGCATGTCGACATCCGGACCACGGCGCCGGACCATCGTCATCCCGGCCGCGACTCTCGCACGCGTCGTCGACCCGTTGCTCGCCAACGGCCGCATCGCCCGCGGCTGGCTCGGAATTGGTCTGCAGCCGGTGGTCATCCCGGACAGTTTCCGCCAGACCGCTGAGCGAGAGAGCGGATTGATGGTGGTAGGATTGGCGGCCGGCGGCCCGTCCGAGGCGGCCGGCGTGCTGCCCGGCGACATCGTGCTCGACATCGACGGCAGCCCCGCCGGTCGCCGGCGTGCCTTGACCGCCTCACTCGGTCCCGATCGGATCGGTCAGGCTGTCGCGCTACGCATTCTGCGGGCCGGCGCGGTGCAGACGATCAGCGTCACGATCGCGGCCCGACCGGCCGAATGAGCAGCGGCCTGCGCATCCGGGTCCACGCCGCCGACCCGGTTCGCCGGCGCGGTCTGGCGGCCATGCTGCAGGCCGCCGGCCATGTGCTGACCGACGATACGCCGGACGTGGAAGTTTGTGACCTCGACCGGCTATCGGCGCCGCTGCCAAAGGAAGCCGAAGCACCTGTGGTCGCGCTGACCAAGGCGGCACCCTCCGGCGCCCCCGCTGGGATTCTGTCACCGGACGCAACGGCGGAGCAACTCGATGCCGCCTTGCGCGCTGTCTTCGCGGGGCTGCTGGTGCGCTCCTCCGCCGCACAGGAACCGCGCGGCTTCGCCCCCGCCGAGGAGATGCCGCTGCTGACCCCGCGGGAGCGTGAGATTCTGGCCCTGATCGGCGAGGGCCTCAGCAACAAGGCGATGGCCCGCCGCCTGGGTATTTCGGTCCATACCGTCAAGTTCCACCTCGAGGCGCTGTTCGCCAAGCTCGACGCGACCAGCCGAGCAGAGGCGGTGGCGAAAGGACTGCGCGGCGGGGTGATCGAACTGTAGCGCGCCTCATCAATACTTATAGGACATGATCAGGCGCCATTTTGGCTACGTCCGATCATCGTCGCCGAGCAATGTGCTGTTTGCCTCCCCCAGCGTCGGGGCACCGCGGCGCACCGGCGGCCTGACCCCGTCGATTGTCCAGGGCGCCGAAACGATCGGCCGATCCGCGCCGGGCGCCGATTGAAATATGCCGGTCGCCTGCACCTGAGGATGCGCGTGCGCCTCGGCGATATTCAGAATGGGCGCACAGGGAACCCCGCTCTTGCCCAGCAGCTCGACCCAGTGGTCCCGGGATCTCGTCTTCAGAATATCTTCGATCGCCGGCACAACGGCGTCGCGATGCGCCACCCGGGCGGCATTGGTGGAAAATCGGCTGTCCTGCAACCATTCCTTATGGTCCAGCGCGGCGGCCAGCGTGGCGAACAGGCCATCACCGGCGCAGGCCAGCATGACCGGGCCGTCGCCGGTGGCAAACACGCCGTAAGGGACGATGCTGACCGACGCGTTGCCCGCCGCGAACGGAACCTGTCCGCTCGCCTGATATTGGGCGAACCCGATATCCCGCCAGAACAGCGATGCCTCCAGCAACGAAGTCCCGACAATCGCGCCCTGGCCGGTCCGCCCGCGCCGCACCAGGGCCCCCAATATCGCAATAGCGGCCCACATCCCGGCACCCTTGTCGACCACTCCGCCCGGTACCAGCAGCGGTTCGGAGCCGGGGAAGCCGTTGCCGCTCATCTGTCCGGACAGCGCTTGCGCAAGTCCGTCGTAAGCACTGCGTTCGCGCCACGGTCCCTCGGCCCCATAAGCGCCGATCGCGCAGTAGATCAGCCGCGGATACAGCGCCAACATTTCAGCCCCGGAAACGCCCAGCGCTTCGGCGGCACCCGGACGCATGTTGTGGACGAAGATGTCGGCGTCCGCGGTCAGGGTTTTCAGCCTGGCGACATCCCCGGCCCTGCGAAAGTCCAGTGCCACGGACCGCTTGTTGCGGTTGATCGCCTGGAACGGCGCGCCGTGCTCGTTCCACACGGGCGCCCATCCACGCGCGTCGTCACCGCCGTTGGATTTTTCGACTTTGATCACATCGGCGCCGAGATCACCGAAGATCGTCCCGGTCACCGGTCCCGCGAGGTTGGAGCACACCTCGATGACCTTCACCCCGGTCAAAGGCATGCCGCGCCCTCTCCCGCCTACGATCTGATCCTGACTGGCAACGTCCTGATGCCACGCAGAAAGTTGGAGTAGGCATAGACCGGCCGGTCGAGCACCTCGATGTCAAGGTCGCGCTGCAAAATCTCTTCCCAAAGAATGCGAAGCTGCAGTTCTGCCAGACGGTTGCCTAGACAGCGATGGATGCCAAATCCAAACGAAAGATGTTCGCGTGGGCGCGCGCGATCGACCACGAACTCATCCGCCCGCTCGATCGCATCGCCATCGCGATTGCCCGACAGATACCAGACAACGACCTTGTCGCCCTTGCGGACCCGCTTGCCGCCAAACTCGACATCCTCGACCGCGGTGCGCCGCATGTGGATCACCGGGGTCTGCCAGCGAATGATCTCAGACACCGCGCCCGGTATCAGTGACCGGTTCTCGCGCAATTTCTTCAGTTCGCCAGGAAATTGGCTGAACGCCCACACGCCGCCCGACATCGAGTTGCGCGTCGTGTCGTTGCCGCCAACCAGGAACAGAATAAGCGTCCCCATGCGTTCGCGCATCGTCTGCCGGCTCATGACATCGCTATGGGCAAACATCGAGATCAGATCAAAGCTTGGCGGCAGCTTCGCGCGTTCTTCCCACATCGCGTTCAGGTGTTCGGTGAACTCCATCTGGATGGCAAACCGTTCTGCTTCAGAACGAACCAGCGCGTCGGGTGATTTTATATCCGAAATCACCACCTCCGACCAGTACACCAGCTTACGGCTGTCCTCGATCGGATAACCAAACAAAGTCGCCAGCATCATCGACGTCAGCTCGATCGAGACCCGGTCGACCCAGTCGAAGGTTTCGCCGCGCGGCAATGCGTCCAGCACGCGTTGGGTGCGTTCGTTAATCAGGCCTTCCATCTTCGCGAGGTTCACCGGGTTGACCGCCGGACTGACGGCAAGCCGCTGCGGGCTGTGCTCCGGCGGATCGAGCCAGATGAAGCTGGGCCGTTCATAGCCGATCGGCATGTCTTCGATCTTGATGCCGCCCAGCTTCCAGCTCGACGAGAAGGTCGGGTGATTGACCTCCAGTCTAACGATGTCCCTGTACTTGCTGATCGCCCAGTAAGGCCCGTAAGCACTGTCCTTCACATAGTGCACCGGGTCGTCACGCCGCAGCCGCTCGAAATACGGTTGCCACAC
>DASYBP010000082.1:0-4081 GCA_036500715.1 Rhodopila sp. | reverse complement strand
GCAGCGGCAGCACTTCGCTCATCTGCGGGGACTTGCGTGCCCACGCCGGCAGGATCGCCGAGGAAAACCGTTGCCGCGCTCCGGTATCGGGATCCACCGGGCGGTCGTTGACCCGCGGCGCAGTCACGCTGACCGCCCCTGCGGCGGTCAGGACCTCACGTTCGCGGTGATGCCCGTTGCGCACCACCAGGCGCCGGCCGTTGTCGTCGACCTGATCAACGAACTGTTCCACGTACGCGGCGACCTCGGCGGCCAACGCCGCCGCTAGCATCTGCCGAGCGCCGTCCCGAACGATCTCGTCCAGCAACGACCCACCCGCACCAGCATCCTCGTTGGCCGAATCCGTGTCGTGAACTACCGTGAGCATGGGCGTACCCTCCCGAACCAGCGCGCCAACGCCGGTCCTGATCAGAGCTGCCGGACTTCCAGATCATCCTCGGGAAGGTGCGCCCTTTCACGCCGCCCTCGCCGAGGCGCATCCACAGGTTCTGATCATTGCTCTGTTGAACACATCCAACGTCTCTGCGCTTTAGCATCGGTGTCGCAGCGCCAGATTGCTCGGGCGGTCACCTCGCGGTGTTCATCTAGTGGTCTGTCCCATCATTTGATTGATGGCTTGTTGGAGCGCCACTAGTCTTATTTTCGTTCGGCACCCACGGGAGACTTGAAACGATTGCCAGCAACTCGCCCAGGTTGTTTTATCCAACGGCCGATTTACGATGAAGGTTGCGTTTCCTTGTGCCGAGGATCCAACATGACATCACGCCGCGATTTCCTGGCCTCAACCGCCCTCATCGCGACCGGCTTGGCGCTGGGTCCGCTAGCGGCCTGCAGCCGCCAGACCCCTGCGCCGCCGTCTGCCCCAGCGACTTCCGCGCCGCCGCCGACGGCGCCGCAGCCCGCGCTCGTCGCAGAATCGCTGATCACGCGCGCGATTCCCGCCACCGGCCAGCAGGTTCCGGTGATCGGCGCCGGCACCTACCGCAGCTACGAGGTACCGCTGGGTTCCGGCGAGTTCGAGACCCTCAAGGAGACCATCCGCGTGTTCTTCGAGGGCGGCGGCTCGGTGTTCGACACCTCGCCCGATTATTCCAACGCCGAGGACGTGCTCGGCGCGCTGCTGGCCGAGGGCGGCTGGCGCGAGCGCTGTTTTCTGGCCACCAAGCTCGATGCCGCCGACCGCGCCGCGCTGGAGGCGCAGTGGGCGAACTCGCTGCGCCGCCTGCGTACGGACAGGGTCGAACTGCTGCAGGTGCACAACCTGCGCGCGTGGGAGATCGCCCTGCCCTATGCCCGCCAACTCAAGGAGCAAGGACTGACGAAGTACATCGGCATCACCCACTACCTGCAAAGCAGCCATGCCGAGACCGAGCGCATCATGCGTGCGGAGAGGCCGGATTTCATACAGATCAACTATTCGGTCAACGCGCCGCAGGCCGCCGATTCGCTGCTGCCGGCCGCGCAGGCACTGGGCGTGGCGGTGCTGATCAACCAACCATTCGACGCCGGCAAGCTGTTCGCGCGGGTCGCAGGCAAGCCGCTGCCGGAGTGGGCGGCCGGGGCCGGCGTCACCTCGTGGGCGCAGATGTTCCTCAAGTTCGCGGTCAGCCATCCCGCCGTCACGGCGGTGATCCCGGCGACCGGCAAGCCGGATCGCCAGGCCGACAACCTCAAGGCCGGCACCGGCGCGCTGCTCAGCCAGGAGCAGCAGTCTGAGCCGGTCAAGGTGTTCGCGTGAGGGTGTCTACCCTCGCAAGCTGGCATGCACCTCCGCCGTCATTCCGGCGGAGCCAGGAATCTTATTCCGTCGCGGCCGGACCTGCGGTCAGTACATCGCAGAGCATCAAAACGGATCCCGTCGGACGCCGCGATGACGGCCGAGGAGACGGACGCTGACCGGCAGCATGAGCCAGGCCCTGCAGACCTGGCTGACGCGGCTGTTCGGAGTCGAGCGCGACGAGGCCGGCGCCGTCATCGCCGGCTTCGCCATGTTCTTCCTGCTGTTCGCCGGCTACTTCATGCTGCGCCCGGTGCGCGAGACGATGGGCATCGTCGGCGGCGTCGAAAACCTGCAGTGGCTGTTCACCGGCACCTTCTTGGCGACGCTGGCGGCGATGCCGCTGTTCGGCTGGATCGCGGGGCGGGTGCAGCGGCGACGGATCCTGAGCTGGGTCTATGGCTTCTTCACGCTCAACCTCGTCGCCTTCGGCGCCGCGTTCCTGTTCGATCCAGACGACGTCTGGGTCGCACGCACCTTCTACATCTGGCTGTCGACGTTCAGCCTGATCGCGATCTCCGTGGCCTGGAGCGTGCTGGTGGACGTGTTCTCGACCAGTCAGGCCAAGCGCCTGTTCGCGTTGATGGCTGCTGGCGCCAGCCTCGGCGGCCTGACCGGCCCTCTGCTGGGCGTGTTCCTGGTCGGGCGGGTCGGGCACGCCGGGCTAATGTTCCTGTCCGCGGCGCTGTTGGTCTCCTCCGCGCTGGCAGCGCATGGGGTGCAGCGCTGGCGCGAGCGCCATGCGCTGGCCGCGGACGACGCCACCCAGCGGCAGCGCCCACTCGGTGGCAGTCCCTTCGCCGGCGCCACCGAGGTGCTGAAATCGCCCTACCTGCTCGGCATCGCCGTTTTCATGCTGCTGCTGGCCAGCGTCAGCACTTTCCTGTACTTCGAACAGGCGCGTATGGTCCACGCGGTCTTCCCTCATCGCACCGACCAGACCCGCGTTTTCGGCGTCATCGACATCATCGTGCAGACGCTGTCGATCCTGTCGCAGCTGTTGATCACCGGCCGCATCGCGCGCAAGCTCGGCGTGGGCGTGCTGCTGGTGGCGGTGCCTCTGATCGCCGCAACCGGTTTCTTGTGGCTGGCGTTCGCGCCGACCTTCGCGGTGTTGGCGGTGGTGATGGTGGTGCGCCGCGCCGGCGAATACGCCTTGGTGCGTCCGGGCCGCGAAATGCTTTACACCGTGGTGGAGCCGGAGGCCAAGTATAAGGCCAAGAACTTCAACGACACCGTGGTCTACCGCGGCGCCGACGCGGTCAGCGGCTGGGTCAAGGCGGGCATCGACATGATCGCGCAGCAGCCGACGATCGCGATGCTGCTAGGCGTGGCGATCGCCCTGGTCTGGGGCCTGAACGGCGGCGCGCTGGCGCGGGCGCAACGACGAATCGAGGCCGCGACGGCCGCTCTGAACTCCTGACGGAAGACGCTTCCCCGATCCTGGCGAAGTTGGGGCTTTGGTTCTCGTTGGAAAAAGTCCGCCGTGGCCGAGGGGCTCCAGCAAGCCATCAATCAATGATCGGACACACCACTAGCAGCGCATGGGCCAGGCCTATCGACGGCAACCGCCCACCCCGCTCGCGAGCCGCACGGGGAAGAGCCGCCACCAAATGCAGCTCGGGGTCGATGGTCTCGATGTCGCGCATGCGCGGAGCGTTAGGTCGGTACGCCTGGCGATAAGCGACCCACGCCGCCACGTCAGCGGAAAAGGTACGAATGCACCACACAACCGTTGCGCAATCGATACCGAATCGCTTAACTTGGACACCCGGGAATCCAGGTCACCCGACGGGCACGATGTGGCGCACATCCCAGCACGGTTAGGGGAGGCGGTCGCAAACTTTGCGGCCGGCCGGGACGAAGGGATAGCTCGTTGTCAGGAATAGGACCGGCCGCGCGGCCAATAAGTCTTATGCCCGTAAACAGCACTCCGCGCGCAGTGGCCGCGGACGATCGCGCTTGGGTCTCGAAGGCGCTGTGTGGGAAAACAGATCCCGACAAAATGTTTGTGCGGGGGGCCGCCCAACGTCAGGCTGCGGTTGTCTGCCGTCACTGCCCTGTGATGCACGAGTGCGGGGCAGAGGCGCTCGACAACAGGGTCGAGTTCGGGATCTGGGGCGGCATGACCGAGCGCCAGCGCAGGGCTCTGCTCAAGCAGCACCCCGAGATCGTGTCGTGGACGGATTTTTTCGACAAGCGCAACGCCCGCTCCGTCGGATAGGCGCCCACCGCCGCTGCTAAGGCTTGACGGGGCCGTTGCCTTCCTAGTTACGAAACTGTTACAGCTCAGCTCGCGGCGTT
>DASYBP010000081.1:0-9753 GCA_036500715.1 Rhodopila sp. | reverse complement strand
ATAGCTGGCCTCGTCCGACGCCAGCAGTACGTAAGCGGGGGCCAACTCAGCCGGCTGGCCGGCTCGCCCCAGGGGGGTGTTCTCATCAAATGTCTTGACCGCGCCCTCGGGCATCGTGGAGGGGATCAGTGGCGTCCAGATCGGGCCGGGCGCCACGCAATTCACCCGGATCCCCTTCTCCGCCACCAATTGGGCAAGGCCGGCGGTAAAGTTCGCGATCGCGCCCTTCGTCGTGGCGTAGGCAAGCAGCGAAGGCGACGGGCTTTTGGCATTGATCGAGGTCGTGTTGACGATCGCTGAGCCCGGCTTCATATGCCGAATTGCCGCTTTGCACAGATAGAATTGCGAATAGATATTTGTCCGGAACGTACGATCCCATTCCTCGGCGCTGATCTCCTCGATACTCTTGTGGGTCCGCTGCATGGCGGCGTTATTCACCAGGACACTGATCTGCCCGAACTCACTGACCGCACGGTCGATCAGACCATTGCAATGCCGTTCCTCCGCGACATCGCCTGAAACGACGATCGCCTTGCGCCCGGCCTGCTCCACCCAACGCGCGGTTTCCCCGGCCTCGTCATGTTCATCAAGATACGAGATCAGCACATTCGCGCCCTCGCGCGCGAAGGCTATCGCGACGGCGCGGCCGATGCCTGAATCTGCGCCGGTGATGATCGCCGCTTTCCCTGCCAGCCGGCCGCTGCCGCGATAGCTCGCCCCGCCATGGTCGGGCCTGGGTGCCATCGGCGCGGTGTGCCCAGGTGGCGACTGTTGCTGTTCGGGCTGCGGCGGCTGCGGATGCGGATGACCCTGCGTTGAATGCTGTGACATGATGACCTCATTTGAGAACGGACGTGTGTTCAACCAAGCTGACGCGACCCCGTTCCACCCGCCGCTACAACTCTCCGGTCGCCGCAAGCCTGGAAATACGGTCAGCCGTGCGCAGCGCCATACTCGTTATTGTCAAAGAAGGATTGACCCCGCCGGTGGTGGGAAAGATCGATCCGTCGCAAATCCAGAGATTGGGGATGTCCCAACTGCGGCAATCGGCGTTGACGACGCTGACCCGTGGGTCATTGCCCATACGCGCCGTGCCGGCGAGATGATTGGTGTCGTCTTCCTGACGGAAGAGGTCGGTCGCGCCCACCGCCTCCAGGCTCGCCTGCATCCGGCCGAGGGCATGCTGGATCAGCGCCTTGTCGTTGTCGCCCCAGCTGTAGGTGATGCGGGCGACGCGCAGGCCATACTGATCCGTCTCATCCGCCAGCGTTACGCGATTGCGTTCGTCCGGCAGCATTTCACCGACCATCTTCAGGCCGACCTGATGGTTGTATTTCTCCATTTCACGCCGCAGCGCCTCACCCCAAAGTCCGCGCGAGCCGGTCAGTACCGTCACCCATTCGATCGGCAGCGGGCCTTGCGCCATCCAGCAATAGCCGCCCGCGAAGTCCTTCCGGTCATCATAGTTCCAATGTTCGGTGATGCTGAGCGACGGCGGGCCCTTGTTCCAGCGCACCTCATTTTCCATCGTGCCGAACACCGCCTGATTGGACTGCGTCATCAGGTTCTTGCCGACCAGGCCTGAACTGTTGGCGAGCCCGTCCGGGTAGCGATCGTTCGCGGAGGCCAGCAGCAGGCGCGGCGTTTCGATCGCGTATCCAGCGACCACCACGTTGCGAGCTTTCTGAAACCGCCATCGGCCCTGCCGGTGATAGTGCACCCCGGTGACGCGACCATCCGGCCCGGCTTCGATCCGTCCGACCATGGCCAGATCGCGGATCTCGGCCCCGGCCGCCACGGCGCGGGGAATAAACGTAACGAGCTGGCTTTGCTTGGCGTTCGTCGAGCAGCCGAAGCGGCAGAAGCCACGATAGACACAGGGCGGCGAGAGGCCACGCGGGGCGGAGACCGTGGCCAGCGGGGTCGCCGTCCACTTGTAGCCAAGCGCCTCCGCGCCGCGTGCCAGCAACTCGGCTGCCCCATTCAACTCATGAGCGCGATAGGGGTAACGCGGACGCTTTGGCCCCCATGGGTAAGTAACGGGCCCGGAAATCTTCAGCGCCTGTTCGGCCAGAGCATAATAGTGCCACATCTCACGCCAGTCGACCGGCCAGTCAACGCCGTATCCCAGCAAGGAACGAGACTTGAACCATTCTGGACGAAACCGCAGCGATACCATGGCGAAATGTACCGTACTGCCGCCGACCGCCTTGCCGCTGTTGTTTCCGCCCATGACGATCGGATTTTCGCCATCGACGATGCGTCTGTCGGTCCAGTATAGCTTGTCCTGCTCGGTTTCGTCGGAGGCAAAATCCTCCAGCGGACGAAACCAGGGCCCCGCATCAAAGCCGACAACCGAGAACCCCTGTTCGGCGAGCCGGGCGATCAGCGGACCACCGCCGGCGCCTGTCCCGACAACGGCGAAATCTACCGCCTCGGATTCGCCGTAGTCGCGCATCGGCATCCAACTGCCCACGCGATGTACGTCCGGCGCGCGCCCGCCGGCACCGCGAGGGGCGGCAAACGGGTCAGCCGACACGGGCGTTTTTTCTGGCTGCCGCCGCCACTTCGCCGGGATGGGCTTCCGCCGCTTCCCACGGATCGCGCCGGTCCAGGCCCATTCGCACATAGCCACGCGGGCTGGCCGGGCCGCCATATCCGATCTCGTTCCAGGCAGTGGGATGGGCGTAATAGGCGTGCGTGATATCCGGGACGAGCCGGTGCGTGAAGAACGTTGCCGGCGGCATGCCTGCCCAGGCCGGGTCGTGCAACGTCCCCTTCTGCGTTTGTGCGAGCAGCTCATCCTGATCGGTCGGCTGCAAAACGTGAAACGGCCGGCCGTACTTCGCTTGCGCCTCCGCCTCTAGGGCAGCCAGACCGCGCTGCCACGCCTCGCCTTCGCTGGGCATCGTGGCGTAGCGGTAGCCGTCGCCTCGGCCTTCAAAGAGGCGGAGATCGACATAGGCGGCAAGCGGCACCGCCGGGCGGCCGTCTGGCTGTGGCATAATCACCCGGCAGACCGCTTCAAGCGTCAGCCACTCCATCTCGGTGAAGAAACGTGGTTCGCGCGGCACCGCGAGGCGGCGGTCGATTGCCTGCCGGGTAATCTCGTTCCACGAGGCGCTATGCCGCTTCGCCAATACGTCGTAGCCGGGGTAGCGGCTCTGTCGCTGGTCAGTCATCAGGATGATCCTCCAACAGGCCCAGCGCAGCCAGCCCGGCCAGGGCCAGGCCGGTGAAGCTGGGCGGGGCGGGAATCGGCGGTCCGTTCAACAGATTCTGCGTCCAGTTGCGCCACCCGCCCATGTTGCGGGCGACGCCCAGGACGTGGAATGCCGATCCGGCGAACCCAAGCGCCGCGGTCAGTCGCAACCACCATCGTGTCACCGGGCGAGGCGTCCGCGCCGCGCCAAATGCTGCGCCGCCAAGCAGAGCCGCGGCGACCGGCGGAATCGTGACGGGAGCGTACATAAACGGGTTGTGATAGGCGCCGCGAAAGTGCAGTAGTCCCGCCTCGGCGACGGTGCCCAGAATGCCGGTTCCGGTTGCCGCCGCAACCACGCGGCCAGCTGGCAAGCCGCCGATGGTGGGCAGCGCGCCGACAGCGTTGTCGCGCACGCGTTCAGCCAGGAGCCCGGTGGCCCCCGACAGCACGAGCGCCGCCGGCGCGCCCAGCGGGGCCGAGTAAAACAGGTTCTGCCAGGACAAGCCGCCGGGTTTCTTGCTGATGTTGAAGACGTGGAAGGCCACCCCGGCCAGCCCGGTCAGGCCGGCCGCGGCATAGATGCTGTCGCGCAGCCAATGGGCGCGGTGCCGATGGTCGCCGTGCCCGTGCGCGCTGGCCGCGAGCGACAGGCCGGCCGTGACCAGCGGGGCGAACATAGCTGGGTTATGAAATGACCCCCGGTAATGCTCCACGCCGCTGTCGGCGAGCACCGATGTCGCCAAAATCCCCGCCGCACGATTGAGGCGTTTAGCCGCTCGGACGGCCGGCGCGGGGGACGGCAGGGATACCGGTGGCGTACTTGTGAAGGGCTGGCGCGAGACCAGCACCGCCAGCCCCAAACCCAATGCCACGAGAGACCCGGCCCTGATTTCATTCATCCGCTAATCCTTCTCATTCGCGAATGCGTGGGATATCGGGCCGGGGGTGTGGGCGGGAATTCGGCTCGGCGCAGATGCCGTCGCCGATAAGGCTGATGACGGTGCGGTCTGGGAAAGCCACCTTGGCGGCGAACTCACTTGGCGTGACCGCGCCCAGCAAGGCCGGGCATCCCCACAGGGAATCCCTCGCTAACGTTCATAGGCCGGTGCTCCCGATGGGGCGTCGCTGGCACCAAAACGCCGTGCGGCCCTGGCGGGTGGCGAGGCGAACGGCATCAACCTCGATCGCCACCCTTCAATCTCAGGTGACCGCTGATCCCCGGCGGCATACCGAGCAACCGGCGGCGTCCGCTCCGGCGGTTCGTCGCCGCACGGCGGCCGGTTCGTCTTGCCTTATGCGAACTGCAACCCCTTCATCCCGCCCGACGTACGCCAGTCGCGCACCAGATCGAAGAACACCACCGGTCCGGCCCCGTACAGCTCGCTGAACAATCCCAGCCGGCCCTGCTTACCTTCGCCGTTATAATATCCCGGCGTGCACTCCATGTAGAACCGCAGGCCGGCGTTGGGCGTGTCTCGCACCGTCTGGACCCAGTCCGCCTCGGCCTCCGCCGTCGGCTCGATCACCTGCGCCTGTCGCTGCGTGGCGTGCTGGACCAGCTCGGCAATGTGGCGCACCTGTTCGTCCAGCATATGCGGGAAGTTCGGCGTCAGCGCGTTCTGCGTGATGCCGAGATGGAAACAATTCGGAAAACCGTGACTGTAGAACCCGTGCAGCGTCCGGGTCCCGCTCGCCCAGTGCTCGGTCAAAGTGCGTCCGCCACGGCCATGGATTTCGTACCCGGCGCGCCTTGTATAGGCCGTACCAACCTCGAAGCCGGTCGCGAAGATGATGCAGTCAACCGCGTATTCGACGCCATCGACCACCAGTCCGGCCTCGGTCACCCGATCGACGCCTCGGCCCTTGGTGTCGACCAGCTTCACGTTGGGTCGGTTGAAGGTGGGCAGATAATCATCGTTGAAGGTCGGCCGCTTACAGAACTGGCGATACCACGGTTTCAGCGCCTCGGCCGTCGCCTTGTCCTCGACGAGCGCGTCCACCCGCGCGCGGATCTGGTTCATCTTCCTGAAATCGGCCAATTCGAGCCGCTTCGCCATCTCCTGAGGCGAGCTGCCGTCCGTCGGATTGCGTACCCGCCGGGCACCCAGATTGCGAATGATGTCGGTCCAGCCGTCGCTGACCAGATCATCATCCTGGAAGCCACCAGCAACCAGAATGTTGAAGTTGTCCATGCGCCGCTTCTGCCAGCCCGGTGTCAACGTCTTGACCCATTCCGGATCGGTCGGCTTGTTGCCGCGCACATCGACCGAGGACGGTGTGCGTTGGAAAACATAAAGCTGCCCGGCATGCCGCCCGAGATGCGGCACGCACTGGATCGCTGTCGCCCCGGTGCCAATGACCGCGACGCGCTTGTCGACCAGCTTGTGCAGATTGCCGTTCGTATCGCCGCCAGTATAGTCATAATCCCAGCGGCTGGTGTGGAAGCTGTGGCCCTGGTAACGCTCGATGCCGGGGATGCCCGGCAGCTTCGGCCGGTTCAGCGGACCATTCGACAGGATGACATAGCGCGCCTTCATGCGGTCGTCGCGATTGGTCGTGACCAGCCATCGGTTCTCGTCATCGATCCAGCGCAGTTCGCGGATCTCGGTCTGGAAGCAAGCCAGTCCATACAGATCGAACGTCGCGCCAATCCGCCGCGCATGCGCGCGGATTTCCGGCGCAAAGGAGTATTTCTCCTGCGGAATATAGCCGGTCTCCTCGAGCAGCGGCAGATAGATGTAGCTTTCGATGTCGCATTGCGCGCCAGGATAGCGGTTCCAGTACCATGTGCCGCCGAAGTCACCGCCCTTCTCGATGATGCGGATCCGCTCGACCCCGGCGCCCCGCAGCCTGGCCCCCGCCATCAGTCCGCCAAAACCGCCACCGATGATCAATGCGTCGATCTCATCATTCAGCGGCGCACGGGTGAACCCGGGCTCGACATAGGGATCTTCGATGAAGTGCCGGAAATCGCCGGTGACCTCAAGATACTGATCATTGCCGTCAGGCCGGATGCGGGCGTCGCGCTCGTCGCGGTATCTTGCACGCAGCGCGTCAGGATCGAAATCGAGGTCCAGTCCGGCAGGCGCAGTCTCGGCAGAAGCATTAACCGGGGCGTCGAGGCTCATAACGGGCTCCGCTGGAAAAAATCGGTTGTGCCGCAATCGTCAACGGACGGCCGACATTCCCGGAATGGGAACCTCTCCGCCGTTTCCACAAGCAGGGTAAACACGGGTCGGCACGATGATCAACGTCCAGCGCCGGCACCGCCCGCACCGGCGGGCAGGAACAGAGGCCCATCGGTCTCACATGCGTTGGCTGTCATTGAAATCATTTGCGCGACCGGATGCACGCGAAAGACTGGGCGAGATCAACTACAGACAAACAGCAGTCGCTGGCGGATGTGTCGAGGTTGGGAATACTAGACCGTACATGATCCGCTACACCGGGCCGCGCGTCAGCTTCATGGCGCAGCGTCACCCGATAGGGAGCAGCGCCTGTTGCTCCATCCTCACGAAGGATCTGGCCGACGACAGCGAAAACCGCCCCCGATCGGAATAACATCCTATCCGGTTAGGGCAGGCGGCCAACCCATAGTTGGGCCGATCGGCGACGCAAAAGGCAAGACTTCCGGATTTACCGAAAGATACGACCGTAACGAATTCAAATCGATCTTGCAGCTCTGCTAGAGATAGATCGCGCAACCGCGAGCCTCGAGTTCGGCGAACCACGGAGGTTCTGTAAGGGTCGTCACCCATCGAACGTCGAGCTTCTCCAGTCGCGGCAGTGTGGCAAGGCTCGCGGGCAGGCTGGTCAGCGGATTGCCTCGAAGATCGATCTGACGCAGCTCGCGCATGAACCTGACCGCGTCCGGAAGGGTGGTCAGCAGGTTGTTCCGTAGGTGGAGTTCGCGCAACCGTGCCAAGCCGGCGATGGAATCGGGCAGAGCCCTCAGCCGGTTGTCAGTCACCCTCAGTTCGATCAACCCCGACAGTCCGACGATCGCCTGTGGCCAGGTCTCGAACGCATTCTCGCTGATGTTCAAATAGCGCAGCCGTTTCAGTCGCCGGAGCGATGCAGGCAGCGACGTGAGCCGGTTGTCGTGCAAATAGAGGAAATCGGTCAGCCCTTCGAGTTCGCCAAGCGATTCAGGTAGATGGGTGAGCCTGTTGTGGCCGAGATCGAGCATGCGCAGGCTGCGCAAACCACCGATACGGTCAGAGACTTCTGATAGGTCGTTATCCGCCAGGACCAGGTCTGCAATTCCACCCTGTCCCAAAGTTCGTCTGGCAGGACACCCAGCGCCTGCTTCCAAAGGGATAGATGCGGTCCTGATGGCTTCTCCATAAGCACAAGATAGAGCAGGCGGCTACGCGCACGTAGCCGAAAGGCCATACGCCCGCTTCCCACCCACCCCGGTCTTTCGCCTGCCGACGCTTCGCCGACACCCTCGCGAGTACCAACGCACGGCTCGGGCCTATGCGGATCGCGACGTGGGGGACTTTCACCTCCTTCTCTTTTGCCGGTTTTAATCGGCGCACGGGAAGTCAGGACATTTGGATTGAGCGCGGCCGGTTGATTTAGCTGCGTTTTTTTGTTGTAAAAGTCTGATGCATAATGCCGGCGGATTTTAAGCCTGGTTGAACAAGCGCTTGAATGTCGGCCAACCATCGGCCGCAACGACAGGCGACGATCGCGGTGTCCATAACCCATGGCCACTTTTCTTGAAGCCAGTGGCACTGATGCGGTGCCTCGGTCTCCCGGCTGACCGGGACGGCTGGCGCCCATCGTCCCGGTTTCGGTCAAGATAAATCCCAACCGAGGGCCATGCGGAAGGCGGTCAATGCAATGGCCGAACACCACCGCCGGATCAGCCCGGCCTCCTTCGAAATGGTCGGGCGGCTAATCAAGCTTCGCGGAGAAGCAGGTTTCGATGGGGCCACGCTCGATGAGGTCATTGCCGACATTCTGGAGGAGGGAGCCTCCTTCCTCGCTTTTGGTGCCAAAAATTCAAAATGTGTGAAAAAAGATCGCCATCGCTTCCATGTCGGGCAGTCGGGACATAAGAATCTCAAATGTTGTGTTGTCCGATCTTTCTACTTCTTCTCTTCGAACCCGTCCATATATCTCACGCCACGGAAACGCGCGCCGGCGCGCTGTCCGGACGCTGATAGAGACAGGAGATCGCGTATGGCAAAGGTTTTGGTTTTGTATTATTCGGCCTATGGTCACATCGAGACCATGGCGTATGCAGTAGCGGAAGGTGCCCGATCGGCCGGCGCCGCGGTCGACGTCAAGCGCGTGCCGGAGCTGGTGCCGGAGGAAATCGCCAGGAAGTCCTATTTCAAGACAGACCAGGCCGCCCCGGTGGCGCAGGTCGCGGATCTCGAGAAATACGACGCCATCATCGTCGGCACCGGCACCCGGTTCGGCCGGATGTCTTCGCAAATGGCCAACTTCCTTGACCAGGCCGGCGGCCTGTGGGCGAAGGGTGCGCTGCATGGCAAGGTCGGCGGGGCGTTCACGTCGTCCGCGACCCAGCACGGAGGGCAGGAGACGACGCTGTTCTCCATCATTACCAATCTGCTGCATTTCGGCATGGTGGTTGTCGGGCTGGATTATGGCCATGCGGCGCAGGGGACGCTGGAGGAGATCGTCGGCGGTGCGCCGTATGGCGCGACGACGATCGCCGGGGGCGACGGATCGCGCAAGCCGTCGGAGAAGGAGTTGGATGGCGCACGCTACCAGGGCCGGCGCGTTGCCGAGGTGGCCGCCAAACTGGCGGGGTAGTATTCAAAAGATCTGAGCGTTTTGATCCCGCGCCGGTGCCGAGGCGGCGCGGACGCCCCGCCAGGTGCTCGCGTTTCGCTACCTCGCCTCCCCGAGTAGACCAAACGAGGGAAGGGCAGGGCATGTCGCTGCGAGGCACCATTTCATCAATCGCTTCGTTATCCGGTTGTCCTGGCCGAAACCCGCCGTTCGGGAGCGACGGAAGACAAAATCGGCTCATCGGGACCATGATAGTTACTAAAAAGCATCAAACAGTGAACTGCTCCGCAATAATCCTTTCCGACAGACCTCGATCGGGGTCGAACAACACTGTCACCGACACCGAACGGTCCTCGCTCACCGCGACCGAAACGACGTCGCGCACCTCGGTAAAGTCCGCCACCGCGGCGGTCGGCCGCTTGTCCGCCTCCAGCACCTCGAACAGCACATCCGCGGTGCTGGGCAGCAACGCGCCACGCCAGCGGCGCGGACGGAAGGCGCTGATCGGCGTCAACGGCAACAGATTGGCCGACAGCGGCACGATCGGACCATGCGCCGACAGGTTATAAGCGGTCGACCCGGCCGGCGTGGAAATCAGCACCCCGTCGCACGATAGCTCCTCCAACCGCACCCGCCCATCCACCGAAATCCGGATCTTCGAGGCCTGGCGCAACTGCCGTAACAGCGCCACCTCGTTGAACGCCAGCGCCTCCTCGACCGCGCCCGCCGCGGTGACGGCGTGCATCCGCAGTGGATGCACCTCAGCGGCCTGCGCGCGG
>DASYBP010000080.1:0-13954 GCA_036500715.1 Rhodopila sp. | reverse complement strand
GCCGGTGGCCGAACCGATCAGTCCAGATTGGTGGCAACTGTTTGGCGATCCGGCGCTCACTGGGCTGGAAAAGCGCGTTGCAGCGGAGAATTTGGACGTCAAGACCGCCGGCGTCCGGCTGGCCGAATCGCGCGCCCAGCTCGGCGTGGCTCGCGCAGCGCTGTTCCCAACGCTGGGCGGCAACGTCTCCTACACCCGCCAATTGCCCAGCCAAAATGGCCTGTTCGCCTTGGTCCCGAGCGCGGCGGGGGCGACCGGGGCGAATGGCGCATCGGGTAACTCGACCGGCGGCGTGACTGGTGCTGGCCTGCAAGCATTCGACCTCTATCAAGGCGGCTTCGATTCCACTTACGAAATCGATCTGTGGGGCGGTGTCCGCCGGTCTGTCGAGTCCGCTGCGGCCACGTCTCAGGCCGCCAACGAGGCAAAGCGCTCCGTCCTGCTGTCCAGCCTCGCGGAGGTCGCGCGCGATTACATCCAGCTCCGCGGCACCCAGGCGCAGCTCAGTATCGCCCGCGAGAACGTCCGCACCGCGCAGCAAAGCCTCAACCTGACGCAGCAGCGCGCCGCCGGCGGGGTGACCACCGATCTGGACGTGGCGAACGCCTCGGCACAGTTGCACACCACCCTGGCGCAGATTCCAACACTCGAGCAGCAGGAAGCACAGACCATCAACGCGCTCAGTCTGTTGCTAGGCCAGCCGCCAAACGCGCTGCGCAGCGAACTGGCGACACCCAAGCCGGTGCCGCCGGTGCCGCCACGGATACCGGTGGGTTTCCCGTCCGAACTGGCGCGCCGCCGTCCCGATATCCGTCAGGCGGAGGCGCAACTTCACGCCGCGACGGCGGACATCGGCGTGGCGGAGGCTAATTTCTATCCGTCGCTGAGCCTGACCGGGAGCTTTGGGCTGCAGTCATTGCAGTTCAAAAATGCCTTCGACCTCAACTCGAAACAATATGCACTGGGCCCCGCGCTAACCATCCCGATCTTCGAGGGTGGCCAGTTGCGCTCGACGCTGCAGTTGCGCCAGGCGCAGCAGCAGGAAGCTGCGATCAACTTCCAGAAGACGGTCCTGCAGGCCTGGCACGACGTGGACAACGCGCTGACCGCATTCCAGACGGAGCAGACTCGCCGGGATGAGCTGATCCGGTCAGTTGCCGACAACCGGCGGGCGCTGTCCCTAGCCCAGAGCCGTTATACGCAGGGGGTGGCGGACTTCCTCACGGTGCTAGTTGCCGAAGGCAGCCTGTTGGGCGCTGAGCAGCAGCTCGCCGACAGCACGACGGCGGTCTCTTCCAATCTCGTTGCGCTCTACAAGGCGTTGGGTGGCGGGTGGGAAACCGACCTGCCGGAAGGCGAAACGACGGCGGCGAAGTAATGACGCCCCGGCTCGGGCGGGTGTCAGGCTGCGCCGACCTTTGCCTTGGACGAGAAACGCTCGATCAATCCTGGTATCGAAGCGGCGGCCACCGGCTTGCTGAACAAGTAACCCTGCAGGTGTGTGCAATCCTCGAGCGCCAGTTGCACCGCCTGCGCATCGGTCTCCACCCCCTCCGCCGTGACGGTCATGCCGAATGTCTCACCGAGGCCGACGATGGCGCGGATAATCGCCATGGCATTCCTGTCGTTCGGAAGGTCCTTGATAAAGCTGCGGTCGATCTTGACCTTGTCAAACGGGAAGCTCCGCAGATAGCTCAGCGAGGAATACCCGGTCCCGAAGTCGTCCATCGAGATCTGGACTCGCAGCGCTTTGATCTCGAGCAGGATCGCCAGGATGACGCTGCTGTCGTTCAACAGGACGGATTCCGTGATCTCGAGCTCCAACCGGCTCGCCGGCAGGCCGCTCGCCGCCAATGCAGCACGAACGTAACTGACCAGGTGCTTGTCCTTGAATTGCGACGGGGACAGGTTGACGGCAATCTTGACGTCGCCGTCCCACGCCATGGCGTCCATGCATGCGCGCCGCAACACCCATTGTCCGATGCTGCCGATCAGCCCGGAAGCCTCGGCGATCGGGATGAACGAATCGGGCGAAATCAACCCCTCCTCCGGGTGATTCCATCGAATGAGAGCCTCGCAACTGCACACGCGATGGGTCTGCGCGTCCACCAGCGGCTGGTAGTACAGCACGAACTCTTCCTGCGCGATCGCCCGCCGCAGTCCGACCTCGATCTGCCGCCGGGACTGGAGTGCGGCATTCATGGCCTCCTCGAAGAAGCAGGCCATGCCACCGCCACCGCTTTTTGCGCCGTACAAAGCGGTGTCGGCCTTCTTCAGGAGGTCGACCGCGATCGCACCATCGGTCGGCGCGATCGCCATGCCGATACTGGTGCCAACGCTGACCTGATGTCCATCGATCTCGTAGCTCGAACCCACCGTCTCGATGATTCGCGAGGCGAGCAGGTCAACCTCCGATGGCTCGTCCGCGTTCAGCAAGACCACCGCGAATTCGTCGCCGCCGAGGCGGGCCACCGTGTCACCTTCGCGGACGCATGCCTGAATCCGTTCCGCGACCCGTTTGAGCAACGCGTCGCCGAACGGGTGTCCGAGCGTGTCGTTGACCAGCTTGAAGCGGTCGAGGTCGAGGCATAGGACAGCGAAACCGACGTTACGGTCCAATAACTTCAACGCCTGCTGAATGCGGTCCTGAAACAGCACGCGGTTCGGCAGCCCGGTCAGTGGATCGTGGTGCGCCATGAAGGCGATCTGCGTGACGTTGGCCTGAAAGACCGCCAGCGAGTCGACGATGGTGCCGAGTTCGTCGCCGCGCGCCAGGGCCGCGATGTCGACCGACGCGTTGCCTTGCGCCACCCTTTCGGTCGCCGCCGCGATGCGCTTGACCGATCGGACGGTCGCCCGGGTCAGAAGTGCGACCATGCTGAACAACAGCAGGGATCCGGCAAACGCGGCTGCAACGAACGCCACGCGGATCGTTTGTGCGAGGTGAGCAGAAACCTCGGCGCGGGTTCGCGCGTTCCTGACGGCGCGACTGGCGATCTCCTGGATCGATTGCAAAACCTGCGTCGCGTTCTTGTCAAACGGGCGGAAGAATTCGACGGCGCTTGGAAAGTCGATCTCCAGCATGGAACCGAAGACTTCGATCGCGCTGCAATAGACGCGGACGTCGGAAGCAACCCGCAGGATTTCGCCATGCTCCGCTTCCTGGGCAAAGCGACCAGCCAAAGCCTCCAGGTCATGCGCCAGCGAGGTGGTCTGTTGGAGCAGATTTGCGATCTCGTCCGTCACATTAAGATCGGGCGAATTGCTGGCTTGAAGCGTGGACAACCGGTAGAGATGACTGTTGATGTCCTGCAGTCGGGTGGCGTCGTCTGACAGCCTGACGGCGGTCGCCATGTCGTGCTGCACGACGGTATCGATCAGCCCGGCCTGTTCGGTTGTGGCGAGGATGCCGTGCAGGCCCATTCCCGCCAGCACCGCCATGGCCAATGCCGGGCAGAATGCCATTTTGAGCGCGAACGGCCAGTTCGCGATGCGAAGCAGGTGCATCGCGGTGCGCGGCCTGCACCTCCCCCATCTGGCCGGCTGAGAGGGGGTGGCCGCTGGCTGGTTGGTCGGCCGCCCGGCCAGGTCAGACCGGTCGGCAACGCCGTCGTCGGCAAGCGCGGCGCGCTCGGGATTTGATCGAAGCAATGCCTGGTCCCTGTGCCGACCTCAATCGATCGTTATGGGGAAGAAGTGTTAAGAAAGCGTTTATCGATCGGTCTGCTTGCCGCTGGTTCAAGTGGCCTGGCATCGTTGTGATATCGTTACGAATCCGCACACCTTTGTACGCGGCGTTAACGTTTCGTTAAGAATTTGGCCGGCAAATCGGGTCCCTCAAGTCGATCACGAGGTTCGCCGGTGCTCCGTTCCAGTTCGACTTGGGGTCTACACCACGGGCTGGCGCGGCAAAGACGGGAACCCGCGTGGTGAGACGGCCGGTAGCAGCGTTCGCCGCGCTGGCCATCCTTATCTCGTTCGCTGGGTTCGCGCCGGCAGCGGTTGCCGAGTTCAGTGCCAAGGATGGGCAGGTCCTGGGACGCATGCTGGGCTTCGTTGGCGACGGCGTCAGCGGGGTCGTGGTCGTCGGCATTGTGGTGTCCTCGACTGATCCAGCTTCTCAACGGGACGCCGAGGTCATTCGTGGCGTTATCGGCGCTGACCTGCCGGCTGGGCGGGTTCACCTGCGGGCCCGGATGGTGCCGGCCGAACAGTTGGCCGGGGTGAGTGGGGTCGCCGCCCTCTACGTGACTTCCGGCCTGGCCGCCAGCATGGACGAAATCGCTGGCACCGCGCAGCGGCTGCACGTTCCGACCATTTCGGCCGATCTTGCCTGCGTCCAATCGCGCGGTTGCGTCGTCGGCTTCTCCACTGAACCAACGGTGCAGATCGTCATCGATACCGCCGCGGCAGAGCGCACGGGCGTCCACTTCATGCAGGCGTTTCGCATGCTCGTGCGGGAGAAGTAGGAGTGCGCCGTTTTCCTCCATCACCCGTTTTCATACGTCGGATCGCCTGGCGCGAGCGTAAGCCGTCGATGCCAGGCAGCGTAACGGTGGCCTCGGGCAAGTAATAAGATGCTGTCAGCCCGCCCCTTACGCCTCAGCGGTGTAGTATCGGCGACCCCTTGGCCGCGCAGAGCGGCGGCTCTGATCGCGACCATGCTGGCCTGCCTGCACGCGTCGCCGATCCACGCCCAGTCGGTCGACTACGCCGGTTTCGAGGCGCTGTTCGGGGAGCCGGTCACGACGTCGGCCACCGGCAAGCCGCAGCGTATCTCCGAGGTTCCCGCTAACATGGAGATCATCACCGCCGACGATATTCGCCGCTCTGGCGCGGACAACATTCCCGACATCCTGCAATTCGTCGCCGGGATCAGCGTCCGCCGTTATGGCTTCGCCGCTGCCGATGTCGGCATCCGCGGCTACAACGAGACCAGCAATCCACGGCTGCTGGTCTTGCTCAACGGCCAGCAGGTCTATCTCGACGACCTCGGCCGCACCCAGTGGTACACCCTGCCGGTCACCTTGGAGGAAATCCGCCAGATCGAGATCGTCAAGGGGCCCAACACCGCCCTATTCGGCTTCAACGCCGTCTCAGGCGTGATCAACATCATCACCTACGACCCGATGCAGGAGAGTGTGAATAGCGCAACCCTGCGGGGCGGCACGCAGGGTTACACATCGCTCTCGGCTGTCGGCACCGGACGTATCGCGGACCTCGGCGGTGTGCGCGTCGCGGCCGACGGCTTCCGCGCTCAGGAATATGCCCCCTACGACGTGGCGCCGGCCGACCTCCCTTATCGCGAATCGCCTCAGCGCGGCGCCTTCAGCCTCGACGCACGAGCCCAGGCGGCGTCCAACGTCCAGGTCTTTGCCTCGGCGGCCGTGGTCGACACGCGGATCTGGGAGGCAACCTCCTCGCCCTATTACGGCACCGACTCTGAACGCACCAACTGGTCGCGGGTCGGACTGACGGCGGACACGCAGATCGGCCTGCTCAGCCTCAGCGCCTACAGAAACGAGCTGTTATACGTCTTCAACGGCGCCACTGAGTGGGAGAACATCAACGACACGGTCATCGTTGTGCAGGCCAGCGACCTGGTGAAGCTGAGCCCGGACCATACGATACGGATTGGACTTGATTACCGGGACAATACCGCGAGTTCCGACGCCGTGATCGCCGGCAAGGTCGGCTATCATGTATACTCCGCCAGCGCGATGTGGGACTGGCAGATCACGCCCAAACTGTCGCTGACCAATGCGGTCCGCTTCGACCACTTCGCATTGAACCAGCAGGGTTACCTGGTGCCAGGCGTCGGCTACCCGTCGTCGGCCTACAACGACCGAACCATCGATCAGCCCAGTTTCAATAGTGGTCTGGTCTGGAAGGCGACCGACCACGACACGCTGCGGCTGCTTGCGGCGAGGGGCCTGCAGTTGCCCAGCATCTATGATCTTGGCCTGCAGGATCGCCAGCCGCCGGGTGCCGACGGCCAGGGATATCTGTTCCTCGGCAATCCGGGCGTCAGCGCCGCCTCGATCGACAACGTGGAATTCGACTGGGATCGTGCACTGCCGGCCGTGCAGTCGACCGTGCGGGCCGCGGTCTTCGCGCAGCGGACCGACAACATCCTGATCAATCCGTATGAAACGACGGCCAGCGGCGATGGCGTGTTGCTTGACGGGGTCGAGGAGCAGCGTGCCGTCGCGCAAAATGTCGGATACAGTTCCGCGATCGGAACCGAAATCGGGCTGCACGGGCATTCACCCTCCGGCTTGCGGTGGAACGCCAGTTATTCATTCATCTCGATTTCCGACCATCTGGCCGTCAACCAGAACGGCATCTACAGCCCGCAGAACTTTCAGCAGGGCACCCCGACCCATTCGGTGATTCTCGGCGGCGGCTATACCTATGGCCGTTGGGAGTTCGACGCTCAGAGCCGATGGCAGTCTTGGTTTCTCGACTATCGTGCCAACCCAGCCGACGTCACGCTGCAGCCGATCAAGGTTGGCAACTACGTCACGGCGGATGCCCGCGTCGGCTACCGGGTGAGCGACAACATCACCGCTGCCCTCTCGGCACAACAATTCAACGTTTCGAACCTGCTGGTCTCGGCTGGTCCGCCGATCCAGCGGCGGGTTTTCGTCAGTCTGACGATTCACCTTTAAGGGTCGGTCCGCCCGAGTCCACGGACCGCTCGCACAACGATGACGGCATTAACTGAAAATTAGCCTCTCCATACCATAGTCCGCGCCGCATGTGGGCGCGGACTACCCTGCTCTGGATCTTCCTTTCGCTTACCACCGGGGTCTGCCTCGCCGGCCGAGCGCTGGCCGAGTTGATGACCGCTTTGTTCCCGGACGGTGTGCCGGGGTACGACACGGATGACGGGGTGACCGTGGAGACGCGGCTGCATCCGGAGCAGATGCCGCTTGGTGTGCGCGAAGGCGCGTTCGAATTTCTCCCCCAGCTTGATCAGAGTGTCGGCTACTCCAGCAACGCGCTGCCCGGCCCGTACCGTCGCGGAAGCTGGGAAATCGGAACGGCGCCGGCACTGGGCGTTGCGTCCGCCTGGTCCCGCGATGGCTTTGGCGCCTTGTTCGCGGTGCACGACACCCGATATCTATCGCTGCCCAGCCAGGACCGCACGGACGCGACGGTGGCCGTTGGCGGGCGGGTGGACATCGGCGAGGATAAGCTTACCCTGGCGGCGGCGCATCTGGCGCAACACGAGGACAGAGCCGCGCTGGACACCATCGCCAGCGACCGGCCGATCGCGTTCCAGTTGGACGACGTGCGGGCGGCTTACGCCATGACCGACGGAAGATGGACCATCGAGCCCAGTTTGCAGGCGACCAACTGGAGCTACAACGGCACGACAATTCTGGGCATTCCCGCCAGCCAGGCTTATCGGGACCGCGTCGTGGTGCAGGGGGGCGTGACGGCGCACTACGAACTGGCCCCGCTGCGCAGCCTGGTATTCGTCGGCCGCGTGATCGGGCAGGACTACACCCGCACCCCGATGGGTCAGGCCAGCCCCAACTCGACCAGTTATCAGGTGATGGCCGGCTTGGACTACGATGACGATTCGGTCTGGCGGTGGCGGCTGCTGCTGGGTGGTGAGGCCCGCCAGTTCGTCAGCCCGCAGTACAAGCAACAGAACACCCTGATCGCCGAGGCCGGGGTCGGATGGTCGCCCTCCGGGATGACCACGGTGAGCGCGACAGTCAGCCGCGAGACCGGGGATGCCGAACAGCCTGGGGTCTCGGGGCTGGTCTACACCGGCGCGCGGCTGACCATCGACCATGAATACCTGCGTGACCTGTTGTTTCGTGCGTCCCTGGGTCTGCAGCGGGCGGACTTTTTTCAGGGCGGCCATCAATTCGGCACGACTGCCGGGTTTGGTGTGACCTGGGTCATGAACCGGTCGGCCCGGTTGTCCTTTACCTATGATCAGACTGATCTGCATGGCTCGAGTAATCCGTCCGAGGCACTGGTAACGGGCTATAGCCGTGGTCTAGGTATCGTGACGATGAGGCTCTCGCTGTGAAAGTAGTTTGCCGATGAAGCCAATGATCACTCTGCTCGGTCTTGGCTTCGACAACCTCGACGTGTCGCAGGCGGCGTCCTGCATTGCTTCGCGTCCACGCGAAGCACCTTTCGGCTACGTGGTCACGCCGAATGCCGACCACCTCGTGCGCATCAGCCGCGACAACGCGTTGCGCACAATCTATCGCGGGTCGGCCCTATGCCTGCTCGACTCGCGCGTGGTCGCCGGCCTGGCTCGGCTGCTCCGATTGGCGGTGCCCCGCGTCGTCCCCGGCAGCGATCTAACGGAATACGTGCTCCTGCATCATATCGCGCCGGCGGAGCGCATCACGATCGTCGGGCTATCGCCGGACTGGCTGCCAGCCCTGGTCGCGCGTTGTGGTTTAGCACCGCCCGCGCATTACAACCCGCCGATGGGTTTCGACCGAGATCCGGCCGCTCTTGCAGACACTCTTGCGTTCGTCCGAGCGAATCCGGCGCGGCTGGTGTTCCTCGCGGTCGGGTCGCCGCGGCAGGAGTATCTGGCCGCTGCCCTCGCCACCGCCGGCGACATAACAGGCACCGGCCTGTGCGTTGGTGCGAGCCTGGAGTACCTTGCCGGCGCGTGCCGCCGGGCCCCGCGTTTCATGCGCCGGGCGGGCCTGGAATGGCTGTTCCGCTTTGCCTCCGAGCCGCGAAGACTGTTCCGCCGCTATATGATCGACAGTCCCGTGGTCATCGCTTTGCTGCTGAAGCAACGCTGGTCGGGCCGGCAAGTTGGCTCACTACCTCGCGCGTAAGGCGGCGCCACAGCGACCCGCGATAAGCGCGATCATTACGAAATAGATAGGACGAGGCAGTGGCTGGCATCGGGCCTATTGCACGCGGCGCCATCCGGGCGGCCGCCCAGATCGCGTGCACGGTCTGCACCGGTAGCCCGTTCCGCATGCCTTTCAACAGATAGCCAGCCATGCGCGGCAACAACGCGACCCAGCGATGACCCACCTTGCGCTCGATGTAGAGGCGGTTTCGTACGAAATAGAACCATCGGGCGCTGGTCCAGCCGACACGCTGCTGTGGACAAACCTTGTGGCGAATGACGATGTCCCCGCGGTAGTGGACGCGCCAACCCAGGGCAATCGCGCGCAGGCAAAAGTCGAACTCTTCCCAGCAGAAGAACAGTTTCGAGTCATACCCGCCGGCCTGCTGCCAGGCCTGCCGTGAAATCGCGTGCCCGGCGCCAACATAGGTGACCGTGTCGAAGCTCTCGGCGGCGCGGGGCAACAGTTCCAGCGGATAGCCCCATGACGAGAGGTCGTCATTCGCGCCGGCATAGGTGACAATCCGGCAGCCGATCGCGCCAAGGCGCGGTTCAGCGTCCAGCGCGGCAAGCATCCGGGCCACGGTGTCGGCCTCGGCGAATTCGGCGTCGTTGTCCAGCGCGACAATGACCCGGCCGTGACCAAGCGCGGAGAGCAAATTACGGCCGCCTGCCACGCCAAGGTTCTGTTCCGTCGCCAGCAGGGTGACATCGCGGCGATCGCGTACCACGCGCGCGAGACGCTCCTGCGTTACCGGGCAGGAGCCCTGGTCCAGCACGAAAATGTGGGACGAAATGCCCGTCTGTTCGCTGGCCGAGGCAATGGCGGCCAGGGTTTCCTCTACGCGCTCCAGCGCCAGGATGATGATGTCCACATCGTAGGCCGCGTCCGGTGCGGCCGGGGCACCGGCAAGCAGCCGCGGCGTCGCCGTTGGCCGCATCATTCGCTGATTTCCAGGGGCGGAACGGCCAGATAGGCCAGGCGCTTGTTCTCCTTCCGAGCCCGCGACACGGCGTCCAGAATCAATCCGCAGACCAATGAAAGGCTCGCCAGCAACACGAGGCCGGTGGCCAGCAACGCGGTCGGCAGACGTGGCACCAGGCCGGTTGCCAGGAAATCGGTAACAACCGGGGTGCCTAGCACCAGTCCGCTCAGTGCCAGGCCGGCGGCAACGCAGGAAAAGACCTGCAACGGCCGTTCGTGCTGGATCAGCGTCAGGATAGCCCGGAGAATCCTTACGCCGTCCTTGAACGTATTGAGCTTGGAGGCGGTGCCCGGCGCTCGGTGCCGGTAATAGGCGCGCACCTCCTGTACCGGCATATGCAGTGTCAGCGCGTGGATCGTGAATTCTGTTTCTGTCTCAAAACCACACGACAAGGCCGGGAACGATTTGACGAAGCGGCGGCTGAAGACGCGGTAGCCCGAGAGCAGGTCGGTAATGCCGGGGCCGAACGCCCATGACACCAGCGCGCTGAGAAAGACGTTGCCAATCCGGTGTCCGCGGCGGTAGGCGCCGCGCACCGCGCCGCACCGTGCCGCGCTCACCATGTCCAATTGGCCGTCGATCAGCATTTTCAGCATGCCGGGCGCGACCCCTGGATCGTAAGTATCGTCTCCGTCCACCAGAATATAAACATCGGCGTCGACATCGGCGAACATGCGCCGGACAACGTGGCCCTTGCCCTGCAGCCGTTCCCGCCGCACCACGGCGCCGGCGGCGCGCGCTTCCAGCATGGTATGATCGGTGGAGTTGTTGTCGTAAACGTAGACGATTGCGTCGGGCAAAATACGCTTGAAGTCGGACACCACCTTGCCGATCGCGGTTTCTTCGTTCCGGCAGGGAATCAGCACCGCGACGCGTGGCTGCTCCGAGGTCAGGCCAAACTGCGCGGCGATCGAGTTGTCCGACTGCCAGCAATACTGCGCTGTCTTCAGTATCGGCTTGTCAAGCGTTTCGGACATGACCAGCGCTTCCATTCAGTATGCGTTGGGCATGCGCAGCACCGTGGCGATGGTGCGGCCGATGATTCGCAAATCGCTCCCGAGGCTCCAGTTCGCGATGTATTCAAGGTCGCTGTCGAGCCGGCGAAGCAATTTCTCCTCCGTCTCGGTTTCGCCGCGCCAGCCGCGGATCTGCGCCAGGCCGGTCATGCCGGGTTTGGCCCGATGGCGGTCGGCGTAGCGATGGCTGATCACCTCGAACGGGCGGCCGCCGACGCACGTGCCGGGGGCATGCGGGCGTGGTCCGACCAGGGACATCGATCCCGCCAGCACATTCAACAACTGCGGCAGTTCGTCCAACGATGAGTGGCGGAGCCAAGCACCGATCCGCGTCACCCGCGGGTCATGCCTGGTCGCCTGCCTGCATGATCCGGGAATGACCGGGGCGTCGTGCATGGTGCGAAATTTCAGCATGACGAAGCGCCGGCCGTTCAGGCCGATACGCTCCTGCTTGAACAACGCAGGCCCCTTGCTGGTCAAACGGATCGCCGCGGCGATCAGCAGCATCGGCAGGCCGGCCAACGCCAGGAATGTGACGGCCAGGACGATGTCCGACACGCGTTTGACCGCGACCTCGCGCATCGCCAACACGCCGGCGTTGAACGCAACCGGCGCGAATGAGCCCGAGGCCAGCGACATGCTCGCGCTGCCGTAAGCGAGGCTTTCAAACTGGTGAGGGCGGAACGCGGACATACGATAATACATTGGATTGCTGTCGTTACACCGTGTCTTGGCGCCAATGATTTAGGGAATCGTTAACGCCGCAGACGACTGTACAGTCGATGCTATATTTTCCGCGAAAGCCTCAGGATGCCACGAACACACAACGAACGCGGTGGTGTACTTCGGTCAGGGGGCGTGATCACTTCGTGGCCGTTAGGCGGCTTCCCGCGAGCGCTGATCGGGTAGCCAATGCGGTATCGCCCGAGCTGATAAGCGAGTGAAAAGGTTTTGCGCCGCGTTGCGCACGTTGCGAAACCCAGGCCAGAATTATCCACCACTCATTGGGTGACAACTTTGGCAGTTGGACCCGACATTGACCGTATAAGCCAGGATCGGCGTCGCGTCCGGCCGATACAAAGGCACCGGTAACCCATCAGGGCCGGATTAGAACGTAATCTCCTGAAGGGCATGAAAAAGGTGCGCAGATTGCCCGTTACAGCCAGGATGGCAAATACTTGGTCATCACTGGTTGCCGGCCAGCCATGTGTGCAATCAAGTCCGCCACCTCTAGGCCCGGTTCGATAAAAGTCTGCGGCATAAAGCAACCTTCGACCTCGACCTGGCGAGCCCACATATTTTCCAACTCCATACAGGAGAGGTTGTAATCGCGCTTCACCAGCTTATCACCTCGGACAGAACCCTCGAATATCAATGCCACCACATCTACGTCGCAGCGGGAAACTACGCGGGCGAAGTAACCCACAGTCACCAGAATTGCCTCGTGAGTGTCGGCTCCGGCTGGAAGTTCGGTAGCATGGACGCGCCGCTTGCCGCGATGATCGACCCGGAGGAGCGCGTTCGCGCGTATGAGGTGGGTGTCCCGGTGAGCGAGCCGATGCGGCGCCCAAAGGGCGAGGCGCAGCAGGCAATTGAAGCTGGTTCTGAACGCGATCACCGCGACCTCGTCTGGCACGGTGAACACCACATGGTATTGGGCACGTCGAGCAATTCCGCCTGACGGTCCTGGAGCCATTGGGCGCGTGCGAGACCCTCGCACTTCGGGCAATTGCGGTTGCGGCACGAGTTGTAGGCGCGGCGTTGATGGCCGCAATCGCAGCATCGCTCGACGTGACCGCCGAGAGCGGCGGTGCGAAAATGGCAGGCGAACCGGACGACTTGCGCGACATACACACGTTGAGTGTTCGGCGTCAGGTTGCGGATTTGCATGTCGTCGATCATGCGACGGCGAAGCGGGCTCATGGACAACTCCTGTTCGAGATGAACAGCGCCACATGGTGCCGACGCATCGTCTCGCAGCTGAGTTGTCAGGCTAGAAGAACAGGGCCATCGTTGAGACGAACAAGCCCTCGAGCATCAGAAGAACGTAGAATAAATTATAGTATTACCGCGAAGCCGTCTAGTCCAACGTCCATTGCCGGCACTGAGAGCGGCAATCCATGGAAAGTTTTTCCGGTTCCCTCTCGTGACGGAAGGAGGGACGGGCGCAGGAGGAGAATCTTCACCCTGCCCGGTCGAGCAGGGCCGGCGCGGTAGAGCCCGAACCGACTGGTCACTTGCGCCCTATCGGGTTTTTGGCCGGAATTCCGTCATTGGCCGGAATTCCGTCAGATGACAAAACCGGGTGGCCACACCGACTGGGCGGTGCGCTCTCCAGCCCGACCGGCGACTTCGCGCTCGGCGACAAGAATGGTTACCATCGCCCGCCCTGCCGGGCCAAGACGTGATCGGTTGCGTCTATCAAACCAGCCTAATTTTTAATTGGATTGATCAGCCGTCGGCACCCATCTGTCCGCTACAATGAAAGGGGTTCCAATTATCATGCGTAGGGTTTCAATCCTGGCGGTAGCGCTTGCGATCACGGCCGCCGTTGTGGCCGCACCCGGGCCCGCCTCTGCGTCGACCGCGGGCGGTTCTGCGCACCTACTGGTTGTTCGTGGCGGCGGCGGGTTCGGTGGAGGGGGAGGATTTCACGGTGGCGGGTTTCATGGCGGATTTCATGAAGGCGTCCATCCCGCCTATGGTTATCATCACGGCTACGGCTATGGTAGAGGCTTTGAGGTGCTACCCGAGCCGTACGGCAGCACGTGCCCTAATCCTTACTACCCGTATGCCAACGCATATTGCGCGTACCAATAGAAACCGCTTGCAAAAAGATCTGACCACGCGTCTGAGCGGGTCAGATCGCTACGCAGACTTTGGTAGGAAAGCTTAACCCTGAGCGATATCACAGTTCCGGAATTGCTCGTATCGTCGAAGCTTCCGGCCGGGAGGATCACGCCGGCGCTCGTCTGATGCGACTAGAGGCTCAGGTCGGCCGGGTTGCGAAGGACTACCTGGAGACGCACGGCAAGCCAGTGGCGTTCTACAGCGACAAGCACTGCATCTTTCGCGTCAACGCCAAAGACGCGATTGGCGGC
>DASYBP010000079.1:0-2842 GCA_036500715.1 Rhodopila sp. | reverse complement strand
GCTGCGGTGCGCGCGAACGGCCTCAACGACGAACCGCAATACAGCATCACGATCGACCGGGAGAAGGCGAACGCCGAGAGCCTGAACATCGCCGAAATCAACAACACCCTGTCGGCGGCCTGGGGCTCGGCCTATGCGGGCGATTTCATCGACCGTGGCCGGGTGAAACGCGTCTTCCTGCAGGGTGAGGACAATTCCCGCATGCTGCCCGATCAGTTGGACGATTGGTATGTGCGCAACAGTCTTGGGCAGATGGTCAAGTTCTCATCCTTCGCCTCCGGCCACTGGACCTACGGCTCGCCCAAGCTGGAACGCTATGACGGCGTCCCGTCAATCGAGATCCTCGGTTCGCCGGCGCCCGGTGAGGCCACCGGTACCGCGTTGGAGGCGATGGAGGAGATCGCGAAAAAGCTGCCCGCCGGTTTCGGCTACCAATGGACCGGCTTGTCCTACGAGGAGAGGAAATCCGGGTCTCAGACCGATGTGCTCTACGCCGGATCGCTGATCGTCGTGTTCCTGTGCCTGGCCGCGCTGTACGAAAGCTGGTCGATCCCGGCGGCCGTGCTGCTGGTGGTGCCGCTAGGCGTGGTGGGAGCGGTGCTCGCCACCTACCTGCGTGGGCTGGACAATGACGTGTATTTCCAGGTCGGCCTGCTGACCACGATCGGCCTGTCGGCCAAAAACGCCATCCTGATCGTGGAATTCGCGAAGGCCCATTTCGAGGCGGGCAAAGGCCTGGCTGAGGCGGCGGTGATCGCGGCGCGCGAGCGTCTGCGTCCGATTCTGATGACGTCGCTCGCGTTCATGCTGGGCGTGGCGCCGCTGGCGATCTCCACCGGCGCCGGCTCTGGCGGACAGAACGCGATCGGCACCGGGGTGCTGGGCGGCATGCTGAGTGCCACGATGCTGGCGATTTTGCTGGTACCCGTGTTCTTCGTTGTCGTGCTGCGGCTGTTCAGGGTGAAGCGCTTGGATCATGAAGAGCGCCGCAGCGTCGCCGTATATGAGCCCGCGGTAGGAGAATGATGAGCATGAAGCCCGTCGCCTATGCCGCGGTCTGTGCCGTGTCCCTGGGTGCTCTGGCCGGCTGTTCGCTGATCCCGGACTACCACCGCCCGCAGCTGCCGGTTGCCGCCGGCTATCCGACCGGCGATGCTTACATGGGCGCGAACGAGTCGCCGGAGCAGGCGGTACGGTCAGCCGATGCCATCGGCTGGCGGGATTTCTTTGCAGATCCGCGACTGCAATCGCTCATCGAAATCGCGGTCCGCAACAATCGCGATTTGCGGGTCGCCGCGCTGAACGTTGCGGCGGCGCAGGCGCAATATCGGGTGCAGCGCTCTGACCTGTTCCCGCAGATCAGCGCCAGCCCCACCGCTGAGCTCGGTTCGGTGCCGGCAAACGCGACGATTCCGACCGGCGCCACGGGTGTCGGCTCCACGGCGACTTCGGGTTCGGCAAACACCAATACCCAGGTGATTTCCACCGGCAGCCAGCATGTCCCGTTCAAATTCTATTCGGTCGGTGTCGGGTTCACCTCCTATGAACTGGACGTGTTCGGCCGCCTGCGCAGCCTGACGTCGCAGGCATTCGAGCAATATCTCGGAGAGGCTGATACGGCGCGCAGCACACAGATCACCCTGGTGGCAGAAGTTGCCAGCGGCTACCTGACCATACTGGCCGACCAGGCGCTGCTGAAACTGACGCAGGACACGCTGGCGAGCGAGACAGCCGCGTATGACGTGACCAACGCGATGTTCAAGCATGGCACGACGACGCTGTTGAGCCTGCGGCAGGCGGAGACAGCGGTCGACACCGCTCGAGCGAACCTGGCGCTGTTCACGCGCCAGTCGGCGCAGGACGAGAACGCGTTGGTGCTGCTGCTGGGCGAGCCGATGCCGGGCGACCTGCCGGCGGGCAAGAGTCTCGATGAGCAGGGCTTGTTGAGCGACCTGCCAGCCGGGCTGCCCTCCGACCTGCTGTTTCGCCGGCCGGACGTGGTCGCCGCAGAGCATAATCTGATCGCCGCCAATGCCAATATCGGCGCCGCCCGAGCGGCGTTCTTTCCCAGCATATCGTTGACGGCCAGCGGCGGCGTGGCCGGCAGCCAGCTCAACAAGCTGTTCACCTCCGCCGGGACGGACTGGAGCTTCGAGCCGACGATCAACATCCCGATTTTCACCGCTGGACAGAACCAGGGGAACCTCGACCTGGCCAAGGCGGAGAAGAACATCCAGGTCGCGCAATACGAGAAGACCATCCAGACGGCGTTCCGCGAGGTGTCGGACGCACTGGCTGCCCGCACGACCTACGTCGAGCAGGTACGCGCGCAGCAGCAACTGGTGGATGCCGCAGCGGACAGCGTCCGCTTGTCAACGATGCTGTTCAGGGCCGGCGTGAACGACTACCTACCGGTCCTCACAGCGCAACAAACGCTGTATTCGGCTCAACAGGCGCTGCTGACACTGACGCAGGCGCAACTCACCAATCTGGTGACACTTTACAAGGCCCTCGGCGGCGGTTGGAATGAGCGCACGGTTGCAACGACCTCCGTGCCCCGGCCGCTTTAGGGTCTAGGAGGCTAGGAGGCTAGTACCCAGAATCGCTAGATCGCGAAACACGGTTTGAGGCGTTTTTGACGGACGACAGTCTTGGTCCAGACGAAGGGCCGAGCCTGTTCATTGTAGCTGGCGATGAAGCTGGTTTGTGTGTGGACAGATTATCCAGGACCACGTGGATCTCCTTGCCCGGGTGCTGCTTCACGATGCGGTTCATGAAGTCGAGAAACTCCAGCCGTCGGCGGCGTTTGTCGTGCCGGCCGGTGACGTGGCCCGTGACCACA
>DASYBP010000078.1:0-1966 GCA_036500715.1 Rhodopila sp. | reverse complement strand
AAATCACGTCGGATTGAGATCAATCTGGAAACGTAAGCGTGATCTGCTTGGGAACCAGTATTCACGCAAGGAGATGCTGATCTTTCGACACAACTATAGGTGGCGGTCGCACGGCATCTCTACTACTCGCCGCGTCGCCGTCGCACGACGGAACACCGGGCGGGGAGCACGGCAGTTGAATCCGGTTCTGTGCCTCACGGTTGGCAGAAGGTCCTTTGAACGGACTCTGCGGCGCGTCATGATGCGCTGCGGCATCGATGCAATTGGGAAGGACAGTGCCATGACTCTGAAGGGGAAGGTCGCCCTGGTCACCGGATCAACGAGCGGCATCGGACTGGGTATCGCCCGCGCAATGGCCGCGGCGGGGGCGAGCATCATGCTGAACGGGTTCGGTGATGCCGCACAGATCGAGGTTTTGCGGTCGGACATGGCCTCGTCGCTGGGCGTCAAGGTCGGGTACAACGGCGCCGACATCAGCAGGCCGGAGCAAGTCGCTGGCATGGTGGCGGACGCGGCGCGGGAATTCGGATCCGTCGATATCCTGGTCAATAACGCCGGGGTGCAGTTTACCGCCAACGTCGAGGATTTCCCAGACGAGCGATGGAACCAGATCATCGCGATCAATCTGTCCGGGGTGTTTTTCGGCATGAAAGCCGCGATTCCCGGGATGAAGGCCAGGGGCTGGGGACGGATCATCAACATCGCGTCGGCGCACGGGCTGGTCGCCAGCGCCCAGAAGGTCGCCTATGTCGCGGCCAAACACGGCGTCCTCGGCATGACCAAGGTGGCGGCTATCGAACTGGCCAATGCCGGTGTCACAGTGAATGCAATCTGCCCGGGTTGGGTGTTGACGCCGCTGGTGGAGAAGCAGTTGCGCGACCGCGCCGAAAAAGCCGGCAGGACCATCGCGGAGGAAACCCACGACCTGGTGGCCGAGAAGCAGCCCATGGTCAAATTCACCAGTCCGGCGCAGATCGGCGACCTCGCCGTGTTCCTGTGCTCTGACGCCGCCAGCACGATCACCGGAACGCCGCTGTCCATCGACGGCGGGTGGGTGGCGCAGTAACGCGCAGGTGAGATAGAACATTGTCGGTTCAATTCGCCGGAGTGCGTATGCAGACCCATGAAACGGCTCGCTTCGCGGCGATGATGACGAAGTCTGCCGAATTGAAGCGACGGATCGCTACCGAAATGGCCGCTACGGTGATAAAAGTCGTCGATGCCTGCGAGGTCGCCTTGCGCTCCGGCGGCAAGCTCATGTTCTGCGGCAACGGTGGATCGGCGGCCGACAGCCAGCATCTTGCCACCGAAATGCTGATCCGGCTGCGCCCCAAATCCGAACGCCCATCGATTGCCGCCCTGGCTTTGACGCTCGATCCGGCGGCGCTGACAGCCTGTGGCAACGATTATGGCTATGACCAGGTGTTTGAACGTCCGCTGCGCGGGCTGGGACGGCGCGGCGACGTTCTGTTCGGTATCACGACATCGGGTCGGTCGGCCAACGTGGTCCGGGCGATGGAGGCGGCACGGGACATGGGGATTGTGACGATTGGGCTACTGGGTGGCGCGGGGGAGCCGGCGCTCAGTCAGTGCGACCTTGCGCTGCTGGTGCCCGATACCGAGACGGCTCGCATTCAGGAATGTCACATCACCCTCGGCCACGCGGTTCTGGAGCTGCTCGAGGATCGCCTCGTCGCTCGGCCGTACCTGTGAAGGTCCTGGTCACCGGCTGTGCCGGGTTCATCGGCTACCACGTCGCCGAGGCCTTGCTGGCGCGGGGCGAAGCCGTTGTCGGCGTTGATAATCTGAATGACTATTATGATGTCACACTAAAGCAGGCGAGGCTCGAGCGGCTGCGGAAGCAGCGGGGATTTAGCTTTCACCGGGTGGATATCTCCGACAGACAGGCAGTCAGCGATTTGCTGGCCGAATCCGAAGGCGTAACCGACATCGTGCATCTCGCGGC
>DASYBP010000077.1:0-4599 GCA_036500715.1 Rhodopila sp. | reverse complement strand
CTAGGAACAGCGGCGTATATTGGTAATGCACATCGGCAACCAGGATCGGATCCGGCGTCGTCACATTAGCCGTCGGCAGGCTGGTCAGATCGCCGGGCGTATACAGCGCAGGGGTAACCTGCCCCAGCGGTCCCGCCTTCGCCGGGCATCGAGTGACCGTCGCAAAGTTGCTGGACCCGCCGCCCCCACCAAGCGGCCCGGCATAGGATACGCTCCATTTCGCATACGGCACATAGCTGCATGTAATCGTGGCGGACGCGACACAGGTCGGATCGGACTGCTGAAAAGCCACCGAAGTCAACGTGACCGATCGTAAGCCGACCTCAATGCCGCTGCGCAGCGCCGGGACCTCGGCGTAGATACCAGACAGCGCCTGCTGCACCTGGGTGACCGTCAGCGTGGTGCTCTTGTCCGGCTGCACCGCCATGCTGCTGGCCGACGTCGGAATCGTGTGTGCCGCGTTGTCAACCTCCTGCCACAACGTCAGTGCGCGGGAGGCATCATACACGCCGATGATCATGAGGAGCACGATCGGAGCAACCAGAGCGAATTCGATTGCGGCCGCCGCTCGGCAGTCACTCAGGCCGCTGGACGTGTAAAGCGGACACCTCAAGTAAAGTGCGACGCATCGCGCTTCCCTGATGCGCGATCCTAGCATGCCGCCGCGCTGCCAGACCCGGCCGCGGCCGGCGGGTAGTTTTCGGTGATGACACCGACAGTGGATAGCGTCGCGTCCACCAGCGTACCGTTGAAATACACCGACAGGACATTCGGCAACAAGCCGCCGATGAACGTCGGACCGACATAGATCGCACTGACCAGCAGCATCTGGGCTGGCCCGCTATTGCAGAATTTGTCGCTGCTAAAGTTGGAAAGGTCGAGCGACCCGCCGGTCATTGGCAGCTTGCCGGTCGTGAAATTATAATAGTCCTGGTTGGCGGTCGGCG
Source organism: Rhodopila sp. (assembly GCA_036500715.1). Taxonomy (GTDB): domain Bacteria; phylum Pseudomonadota; class Alphaproteobacteria; order Acetobacterales; family Acetobacteraceae; genus Rhodopila. Next base: position 3,652 of record DASYBP010000077.1, on the reverse strand, counting down.
ATAGCCGCTTCATCTGAACGTAAACGTTTGCCGGCGACAGCAGACCGCTGAGTTGAGGGGCAAGATACTTGTTGATGAAGTCATTGCCACTCAGCGCATTCTGCGCATTGCCCGTTTGTACTTGGCGGACCGCGGCATGCAATGCCCCGTCCAATACTTCCTGCGTGAACAGCATGTAGGAAAGATCGAACAGGAACAGCGTGACCGTTAGGAACGGCACCGCGACCACTGCGAATTCCAGTGCTGTGGCGCCGCGGCGCCCCAAGAACGCACGGCCCAGCTTCCGGGTCCAGGTTTGGAAGGCGGGCGAACGCCGCTGACTTCGCTCTAGGATGCCCAATACCACTACCTAGCGGCTCCCGGTAACAACACCGATGCCGTAATGATACGCGGCAACCCTCGGCGCGACGCCCCGAAGACCTTCGGCCCGGCGTTCGGCGGAGACGCGCCGTTGTCAACGCCGAGTTCCCCGCCCGGACCCCAAACATAGACGCCGCCAAACCTCACGCCGCGGGAAATAACCGCACCATGCCACGCAGCCAGCACCTGATCACGATACGGCGCGCCCGCCGTATCCAAACGCGAATGGTACGCCGCGATCGCCGGCTCCCACGTGCCAAACTCCTCGTGCAACGCGGTCAGGAACCTGGCCGCGGCCTCCGCATTGGCCAACGGATCAAAGCCATGGGCCAGATCGGGAAACGCATCCGGGTGGTGGAACAGGTTGATCTGAAAGCAGCCAACGTCGATCGACTCCACCCCGCTCGCACGCAATCGTTCGGTCGCCAACATGGCCTCCTCGGCGCTTTCGAAAAAGCGGCCGTTCCCGGCGGCGTTGATAGTCCACGGCCAGGGCGCCCGCTGACCCGATGCATCGATGCGCCCGCTTTCCACATTGCCGATCGCCAGCAGCAGACCGGGCGGCAGCGACGCCGCGGTTTCCGCGATCGCGGCCGCCTGAGCACAGGACACAGCCCTAGCTTGGGCCGGCCAGAACCATACCAGCGGCGCCATCAGAATATCGCCGATCGCGGCAATCGGTCTCAACAGCCCGCCGCTCACTGTTTCAGCGCCTCGAAGCCATCCAACGCCCGGCGCGCCTGATCCGGCGGCAACTCGTTGCCCATGATCGAGGAGGCTTCGTCCCGCCGGCCGCTCAGCATCAGCGCCACGGCAAGGTCCTGCCGGACACGCGGCGCGGCATCGGGCGCCGCGGCCAAAGGCTGCAGCAAATGCACCGCCTCGGCCGCGCTCCCTGACAGCGCCATGGAAAGCCCGAGGTTGACTTGCGCGGCAACCGATGACGGTGCCGCGGCCAGCGCCGATCGATAGGCCTGCTGCGCGGCGTCATGATGGCCCTGCATGTCCCGCGCCACCCCCAGGTCGCACAGGGCAACGGCGTCGCGCGGATCAAGGTTCGTGGCCTGGACAAACAAACCCTCGGCCGCCGCTGGATCCTCGGTCAGCCGCACCCTGCCAAGTCCCAGGATCGCTCGGCCGTTCCTGGGCTCGATCTCCAGCGCCTTGGCGTAACTGGCACCGGCCTCGGTACGACGGTCCAGCGCGGCCAGAGCATCACCCCGGCGCACCAGCGCCGCGACGTTCCGCGGTTCGCTACTCAACAGTTCGTCGCTGACCTGCAGCGCGATCGTCGGCGCCCCGTTCAGCAGCGCGCTGTCCGCCAAATGCAGGCTCGGTTGCCACGATGCCAGCGCCGGCAGCGGCGGTTGCAACGGAACACTGCTTGAAGGCCCCCGGCCCGAGCACGACGCCAGTGCCAGCAGCAGCATTGCCGTCAAGTATCGCATGGGCTTCACCGATCCTGTTGAACTGGCTGATCATGATGGAATGAATGCGAAACCTGGATCGCCGCCGGCCCGCCGACGATCAGGAAGATGCAGGGCAAAATGAACAGAATCATCGGCATCGTCAGCAACACCGGCAGTCTTGCGGCGCGGGTCTCATAACGGATCAGCAACTCATGCCGCATCTCCGCCGACAGCACGCGCAGCGCGTCGCTTAACGGCGTGCCGTATTTCATGGTCTGCGCCAACGTCGCCGTCATCCGTTTGATGCCGTCCAGATTGGTGCGCGTGGCCATATTGCGCAGTGCCACCTTGCTATCCGCCGACACGCGAAACTCGCTGGCGGTCAGGCCGAACTCCTGGCTGACAGCGGGATGCGCACTCTGGATTTCCCGCGCCACGCGGGTCATCGCCGGCTCAAAGCTCAAGCCGGCCTCGGCGCAGATCACCATCAGGTCCATCGCATCCGCCAGACCGTTGGTGACCGCGCGCAGATATTTTTTGTATCGCCAGCCGATCCACCAATCCGGTGCCAGCAGGCCGCCCAGGGCAGCGCCGGCGGTCCCGACGTTGCGCATCAGCGGCGACATATTAAAATGCTGAAGTAATGAAAATGCCACGACTGGCATGAAGAACAGCATGAATATCTTCATGCCGACAAATAGTCCCAGCGCGTTGGACCCGCGAACGTTGGTGGCCGCCAAGGTCTGCTCCAGCGCGGCAAGCGTATTGCGCGACAGCAATCCGCTCTTTGCGATGGCGGACCCGGCCGCAGCCACGGCCCCGGAAAGACCGACAGCCGCCCCTTGCCGATTGGCATCCAGGCCAGTGCGCTCCGCCAGCCTGACTGCCTCCAACCGCGCGCTCAGCCGGCCTTCACGCCGGAATTGCGACCATAGCGCGATCGCGCTCGCCCCCAGCAACAACAGCAGGACGGCAGCGGCAACAGCCAGGCCCGACCTTGTCACGACAGGCTCTTACGGATCAGCACGTTCATCGCCACGATGCCGGCCGTCAACAGCAGGACCGCCGCGCCGAGGATCTTCTGCCCCATCGGATCAACAAACAGCAGGACGATGTACTTGCTGTTCATGATCCATAGGCCAACGCCAGCAAACGGCGGCAACCCGGCCAATACGAGCGAACTCATTTTTGCTTCCGCCGCCAGGGCATGGCCCTTTTGCCGCGTTGCGACGCGCTTGCGAATGACGTCGGCAAGATTCTCCAGCGTCTCGCTCAATCCGCCGCCGGTCTGGTTCTGCAGCGATAAGGCCGTGGCAAAGAAGCGGTATTCCTGCAACCCGTTACGCTCCGCCATCGCCTTCAGCGCTTCCGGCAAGACCATGCCGATAGACAATTCGCGGGAAAGCCGAGTGAATTCCGGCCCGGTTGGCGCTTCCAACTCTTGCCCGACCGCACGGATCGAATCCGACACCGGAATGCCCACCCGAACCGCTCGGACAATCATCGCCAGCGCGTCTGGGAACTGCGTGAACAACTTGTCTCGCCGCCGGCTCTCGCACCAGGAAAAGAAAGTCCGGCTCAGCACGATCCACCCGACCGGAAGGCCCAGCCAAACCAGGTTGCCGCCCAATTCGCTGCCCAGTTTCGCCCCCACGATGGCGATAATCAGCGTGGCGGTCAGCGCGATCCACCAACGAACCGGGTAGTGGTCCTCCAGCGCAGGATCGAAACCAAAAGCGCTGGCCGACATCGGACCCAGGCCTTCCGCCAGCACCGGCAGGCCAACGCCTGAGCTGGCCGATTCTGCCGCGCCGATCCCGCGCCGCTGGTAGAGCTTGAGCGTATCCGTGATGCGCAGGCGCAACCGGTCCTGCCGCGCCTGA
>DASYBP010000076.1:0-6139 GCA_036500715.1 Rhodopila sp. | reverse complement strand
GTTCCGGCGCTGCTGGTTTTCGTCATTTCGCTGTTGCTTGCGCTTTCGCTCTGGGGAAGAGCTGGACGTGTCACGCTGTGGCACCTCGACCTTCCCAGGCCGATGATGGCCGCGCTGACATCGCTTCGATCCTCCGGTCGGCTGTTCTGGCCAGGCTACTACGTGGTTTTTGCCGGAATAATCGCCGCCGCATTCAAGGCGTTCCCCGCACGGCGGCTGCAAGTCGCGCTGGCCGTTGCGGTTGGGGTTCAATTTCTGGATCTGGCGCCGTTGCGGGCGCTGGTCTACGACCAGTGGCAATCAACGTCGACTCCGGACGTTCCGCCTGCAGCGGCATGGCATGAGCTTGGAGCAACGCAACGCCATCTAGTCGTGGTTCCCGCGTGGCAGTGCCCGGTCTCGCCGGGAGGCTACCTCGGCTATGCGATCTTTGGCCGATTGGCGCTCGCGCAGCACATGACCATCAACAGCTTTTACGCCGGCCGCTATAGCGATGCCCAAATGGACTATTTTTGCGGCGAGCAGACATCACAGATCGAAGCCGCCGGTTTGCGGGACGATACCGCTTATGTGTTCAAAGGCGATATGACGGCTGGACTTATCAGTTTACAATACAACGGAAAATACTGCCGGCGCGTGGACGAGTACACGCTGTGCTCCCAGGTGCTCGGCCGGTCCGGTCTCGATCCCGCCATCTTGCGCGACGTCGTTACACTGCACAGCGGCGATGTCGTTCCGTTTTCCCGCGAAAGCGCAGCGGCCGACAAACTGATCGGCCTGGGATGGTCGGACCCGGAACAATGGGGCCGCTGGATGGGCGGCCACGTCTCGCGGCTGGCGTTCAAGGTGCCGAACCAGCCGCTCAGGGATGTGCAAATCGAGCTTTCGGTCGTCCCGCTTATGAAACCGTCGCACAAGCCGCAGCGCGTTGGCGTCTTGGCGAACGGCGAGCCAGTCGCGGACCAAACATTTGGCGAAGGAAACGATGCGACGCTTGACATTGTCGTTCCTGCCCACTTGATCGGCAGCGACGGTTTGGTGCAATTGCTTTTCAACCTGCCTGACGCCGTCTCGTCTCGGGAGTTCGGAATGACAGCGGGACCGCGCGAGCGCTCGATCGGCGTGAAGCAATTGCGCATCATCGACGCGGGTGACTGAATGGAGCAAACGATGCATGAGGCGACGGCCGAGATCGTTGGCCCCGGGGTGGGGACGGGCGCGCACCCCGGCACCGGTCGCCGGCTGAACCTGGCGCTGGTCGTGCCCGTCTTCGACGATTTCGTTGCTTTCGTACAGCTCTGTCGAGAGATCGACGTTCTTGTTGCGGCGTGGTCTGCCGATCTGTCGGTGATCGCGGTGGATGACGGCTCCCTGCTATCTGCTGATGCGGTCGGTTTCGACCCGCCGTTGGCCAACATCAAGCTGGTCCGGCTCACCAGACTGCTGTCGAACCTTGGTCACCAGCGGGCGATCGCAATTGGTCTGTTGGAGGCGGCGCACGACGGCGGCTTCGACGCCGTCTTGGTGGCTGACAGCGACGGCGAGGACCGCCCGGTCGATATGGGGCGGCTGATCGCCGAACATCGCGCCTGCGCTGATGCCATCGTTGTCGCCCGCCGGTCGAAGCGGTCGGAGGGGCTGCGTTTCCGTGCGTTCTATGCCATCTACAAGACGATGTTTCGGGTCTGCACCGGCAAGAAGATCGACTTCGGCAACTTCGCCCTGTTGCCAAAGTCCGCCCTCATCAGACTGGTCAACATGCCGGAAACCTGGAATCACCTCGCCGCTGCCATCCTGCGATCGCGGCTTCCGCTTCGTTCGGTCGGATGCCACCGGGGCACGCGATACGCCGGCGCGTCCTCGATGAATCTGGTCAGCCTGCTGATTCACGGTCTCAGCGCAGTGTCGGTATTCAGCGATTTGGTCTTTGCCAGGATGCTCGTCGCGTCGTGCGCGATTACCGTTTTTGCCGTCGTGATGGCGACAACCGCCACTGTCATACGCCTGAGCAGCAACCTCGCGATCCCAGGCTGGGCCACCAGCGTTGTCGGAATCAGCGGCATCATCCTGTTGCAGGCGGTCATGTTTTCGGTGGTGGCCTCGCTGACCATGTTGCGGAGCCGGTCGGCGGTCGCGTTCGTACCGAGGGTCCACGCCCAGGTCTTTATCGGCGAACGCCTGACGCTGTTTGACGCCGCCCATGTGTTAGAAGCGGCCGCCACACGTGTCTGAACCTACGACGATCCCGTACGGCGGCAGTGAGTTGGAACTCTTTGCCGATGCAATCATCTGGCGTGGGTACTGGCAGGCGCAACTCGCTGGCTTCGTCGGCAAGCGCGTGCTGGAAGTCGGTGCGGGCCTCGGGACCGTGGCGCGGAGCATTCCGCATTGGCCGGTCGAGCGCTGGGTCGCCCTCGAGCCGGACCCCGACATGGCCAGCCGCCTCTTGTCGCTGTCGGCATCCGGCGCGCTGCCCGCGTTCTGCGAGTCGCGACGAGGCACGACGGCCGATCTGGCGCCAGACGAACAATTCGATACCGTGATGTATGTCGATGTGCTCGAGCACATCGAGCACGATCGCGCTGAACTGGCCCGCGCGGTTCGGCATGTTGCGCGGAACGGCACGCTGATCGTCCTGGCCCCGGCGCACCGATGGCTCTACTCATCCTTCGATGCGGCGATCGGGCATTTTCGTCGCTATAAACGATCCGGTCTGCTCGACCTGGGTCCGCCCGACCTGTGCGTCGCCCGCGCGCGCTACCTGGATGCCGCGGGGCTGTTGGCGTCGCTCGCCAACCGGGTGCTGCTGAGACAGAGCGCGCCCACGCCGGCCCAGATCAGAGTATGGGACCGTTTCATGGTACCGTTATCCCGCTGGCTCGACCCGCTCCTCGGCTTCTCGGTTGGTAAGAGTGTTCTGGTGATTTGGCGCAAGTCATAAACGCGATCGCAACGATCACATGCCGATCGAAAACCCGCCATCGACCGGTATCGCGGCCCCGGTCACAAAATCCGACGCCGACGACGCCAGGAAGGCGGCAATCCCCGCCATGTCGTCAGGCGTACCCCAACGGCCATGCGGCGTGCGCTTTTCCACGCTGTCGTGCAACCCGGTCACCTGCTGGCGCGCCCGCCTGGTCAGATCGGTGTCGATCCAACCGGGCAACACGGCATTGACCTGGATGTTGTCCTTCGCCCATGCGGTCGCCATCGCCCGCGACATCTGCACGATCCCGCCCTTGCTGGAAGCGTAGGCCACGGCATAGGGGGCGCCGAACAGCGACATCATCGACCCGATATTGATCATCTTGCCGCCGCCTTGCTTCACCATCACCGCATAGGCTGCCTGTGAGCAGAGGAAGGCGCTGGTCAAATTGGTGTCCAGCACGTGATGCCACTCGTCCTCGGACAGTTCCTGCGGCATCTTGCGAACCGAGGTGCCGGCATTGTTGACCAGAATGTCGATGCGGCCATGTTTCTCGACCGTCGCCGCGATCAGCGCCAGGCACTCGGCCTTCTTCGTTACATCCGCAACGATAAAGCTGGCCGCCGCGCCCATCCCGCGCAAGGTGTCCAGCGCCGCGGTCGCCTTTTGCTGATTGCGTCCGGTGATGACGATCCCCGCGCCGAGTGACGCGATACCTCGTGCCATGCCAAGCCCGATGCCGCCGTTGCCGCCGGTAATCAGGGCGACTTTGCCCTTCAGATCGAACAGGTTCATCGGACCGCTTCCCATGGTGGACGTTCGCGCAGCATGATGGGTGGCATCATGCCGCGCAAGGCGTCAGGGGACTTTAGGCTTTAGGGAACCGCTCTGGTCTCCGCCAGGTGGTCGAACCGCTTACGGAATGTCCCCAGACCCATCGTCTGCGACCGCAGCTCGATGATCAGGTCGTGCAGTTCGGCTTCCGGCACCAGCGCTTCGACATCATCCCAGCCGGGCCAGTCAGGCCGTTCGGCGTACCCGAGGATCTGTCCGCGCCGGCCGGTCAGCAGCCGCTGCGCCCGCGCGGTATAATCGTTCGGCACGCTGATGGTGACATGATCGACCGGCTCCAGCAGCACGGGGTCGGCTTTCGCCAGAGCCTCCCTCATCGCGATCTGGGTCGCGGTCTTGAACGCCATGTCGGAACTGTCCACCGAGTGGAAGCCGCCGTCGACCAGCGTGACCGACACATCGACCACGGGATAGCCGAACGGGCCCTTGCGGGTTGCCTCCTCGGCAGCGTCGCCTACGGCGGGGATGAAATTGCGCGGCACGGCACCGCCGACGATCTTGTCGATGAACTGGAAGCCCTCGCCGCGCGTCCGGGGCGCGACATCAATTTTTACATCGGCGAACTGCCCGTGGCCGCCGGTCTGCCGCTTCAGCCGGCCATGTTCGTGCACCGGCTTGCGGATGGTTTCCTTGTAGGCCACCGCCGGCTTGTGCGTGGCTAGCTTCAGCCCGTAGTCCCGCGCCAGATGGTCCACCGTCGTCTGCAGATGCATCTCGCCCTGGCCGTGCAGTACGGTCTCGCCGGTCTGGCTGATCACCAGGGACGGATCCTCCTCGGACAGTTTTTGCAGCGCCCCGGACAGCTTCACGTCGTCCTTCCGGTCGGTGGTGGCAACCGCCATCGCATAGACCGGTGCAGTCGGTTCGGGGAACGGCAGTCTCTCAGCGGTCGCGCCGGGCGAGACGGCGGCGCCGGTCGGCACGCCGTCGAGGCGACCAAACGCGACGATGTCGCCCTGCTGCGCGTCCGGGATCTTCGTCAGGTCGCCATTCATGAAATGATAGATCCCGCCGAGGCGGGTGCCGCCAAGCTGGGCGCCGTCGGCGACCGTGCCGGTCCAGACCCGCGCATAGGATAGTTTGCCGGTGTGGCCGGCGTAGGCCGTGCGGAAGACCTGAGCCAACGCCGGCCCGTTGAGGTCGATCCCCTTGCGGGCGGCGGTCTCGGCCGCGGTGGGGGTGTCGTGCCGCAGCGCCTTCCATAGACGGCGGACGCCGTTGGCATGTTCCGCCGCGCCCAGCAGCACCTCGATCACCGCGCCGGACAGCAGGTCCTTGCGCATGTCGCGATAGAGTTCCTCGGGGGTCGGCTTGATGTCCTCCAATACTTTCTCCAGCAGTATGTCGTCGTTATCGGCCAGGGTCTCAACCAGGCGTCCCAGCGCCGCCTCCTCCTCGGAAACGATCGGAGCCGGGATCTGCATGAGCTCCGAGGCCTGCCCTTTGCGGTAGCGATAGGCACGCTCGCTCATCAGGTCGACATAACCGGTGCAGGCCGGGCCATCGAAGATCGGCATCTGCCGCAGCACCAGGGGGCTGGCGGCGTAGGCCTGCAGGGCGGACAGTGTATCGCCGATACCGCCGTCCAGTGTGTCGATCTTGTTGATGAACAGGATGTGGGGGACGCCCTCATCTTTCAGTGTCTTCAACAGCGGCGCCACCATGGCGGCCTTCGCCGCGGTGGGCTCGCAGACAACGACCGCGAGATCGACCATCGCGAGGGCCGAACACACCTGGTAGGCGAATTCGATCGATCCGGGGCAGTCGAGGACCGACCAAGCGTCACCGAGATAGGAGCAATGTCCGACTCGGATCTCGGTGGTCATCGGGCGGTTGCGCGGATCGGCCGGTCGCTTCACCGGCGCGCCCGCCGCATCGAGAAGTGCCTCGAAGAGCGTCGATTTGCCGCTGCTATAGGGCCCCACCAACGCAACCGAGCGAGGACTTCTGCCGTTTTTTGTTCCAGACATGACCGCACCTCCTGCACTTTTTGCAGGCGCTTCCGAGACGCCGGCCCGAACCAAGCGGGCATCCGGCGCGCCATTGTTCGCGAATGCTACCCCATTGGCGGGGAAAGGGGAGTCCCGAGACAGGGCAGGATTGCTGTCCTATGCGGCGCGGGCCGCCTTGCCATCGTAAAATACCGGGCAACCCTGCGGTCGCGCGCCCCGGTAACGTTCAATGTGCTTGGCAATTCTACTTGTCGAAGCCCTTGAACCGGCTCGTTATGCGCTGAACCGCCTCGATCGTCGCGCGCCGCATGGCCGCGCTGGTTCCGCGAGCGAAGTCGAGCGAAATCGTATCGACAATCCCGCCGTAGCGCTTTCCGATCGCCGATGGCAGATCGTCATAGGTTGCTCT
>DASYBP010000075.1:0-4015 GCA_036500715.1 Rhodopila sp. | reverse complement strand
TTCATAGAAGCTTGGAACAGCCGCCAGCCTGAAGCTTTCGATGAACTCGTCGCTCCGGACGTTGTCCGCCATTGTGAAGCGACCCCGGGTCTCGAGGCGCGGAGTCTTGATCATATCAAGGAATTCCTGCGGCAGGACACTGCGGTTTTTCCCGACTCTGTGCAAACGATCGAGATGCTGGTTGCCGAGGACAATCTGGTCGCTGCATGGACCACGTATGAAGGCACGCAACAGGGACCAATGGGGCCGTTTCCACCTTCGGGTCGCAAAGCGCAATTTGATTTCGGCGCAGTGTTCCGCGTCGAAGGCGGAAAGATCGCGGAGTGGTGGGTGACCTGGGACAATGTGACGGTGCTCACGGCGCTTGGCCACTTTCCGAGCGGTTGAAAGGCAGGCAGTTCGGCTGCCGTCTCGCATTTGAGTGTCATTGTGCGGCTTGTCAGCGGCGGACCGGTGTGGTCGTCCACTCGGGTTGCTCCTGAGCTTCGAGCCAACTCCGGATCTCGGACCACCGGTTCGCGCTGTCGCCCTCCGGGCGGTAGAGTGATCTCCTGACTGCCTGGGGAGGGCCCGCGCCATGACCAACGAATTCACCTTTCTCATGCTGCCGCCGCAAAGCGAGACAACCCGACAATGGGCCGGGCAACTGTCGGATAGGGTGCCCGGCATGAAGCTGATTGTCGCCGAGGATGCGCCCACCGCCGCCGCGGCCATCGTCAGCGCCGATGCCGCCTTTGGCACGCTGCCCGCCGACCTGCTGGCGAAGGCGCAGCGATTGCGCTGGCTGCAAGCGCCAATGGCCGCGCCGCCGACGGGTTATTACTATCCAGAACTGGTAAGGCACCCGGTCACGGTCACCAACTTCCGGGAAATCTACAACGATCACATCAGCGCCCATATCCTGGCATTTGTCCTGGCCTTCGCCCGCGGCTTTCATGTTCTGATCCCACAACAGCTTCGCCGCCAATGGAAGAAGCCCGCCGAGGACCAGGGCGTGGTTCCGTTGCCCGGAGCGAGCGCGCTGATCGTTGGCCTGGGTGGCATCGGCGCCGAGACCGCGCGCCTGTTGGCCGCATTCGGCATGCGTGTGCTGGCGGTCGATGCACGTCGCACCGACAAGCCCGAATCCGTCGCCGAACTGCATCCGCCCGAGGCCCTGGACCGGCTGCTGCCGCAGGCTGATTTCGTCATCCTGACGGTGCCGCACACGCCCGCGACAGAAGGTTTCTTCAACGCCTCGAAATTCCGGCTGATGAAGCCCAGCGCGTTCTTCATCAATATCGGCCGCGGCATGACGACCAGGCTGGACGATCTGGTGGCGGCGCTCGAGGCCGGGGAGATCGCCGGCGCCGCGCTCGATGTCTACGAGCAGGAGCCGCTGCCCGCTGAACACAAGCTGTGGACGTTGCCGGATGTGCTGCTGACCCCGCACATGGCCGGTTACGGTCCGCATTTGAACGAGCGGCGGTTGCAGATCATTCTGGACAACTGCCGGGCATTCGCGAACGGCGAGAAACTGCGGAACATCGTGGACAAGGCGAACTGGTTCTAAAACCGCGCCATCGGCCAGGTCGGCCATCCCGATCACGGCGCCGAACCGCGGGGTGCGTCGCCTCTCAGCGGTCTGTTGCAGAATTGATACACCCCCCCTGATCTACCGGCGACGATTGCCACATTCGCCGGCAACCCGGGAAATGGGGATTGTTCGTTGCTCTCTGTCATGCGATGTATTGGCTTGAACACAACGCCAGCCCGGCCCAGGGGGACGGGACGATCGATGGGAGGCCTGAGTGCGCTGTTATTGGGTATTGGCTTCGGCAATGCTTGCCGCTTCAGGGATCGTTGCGGCTGCCCAGGCCGATAGCCCGCCCAGCGCGCCGATTTCGTTTTCATTTTCTCCGACCGGCGACCAGGCCGAGCCAAATCTACTGATGGCGCAGAATACGGCGGTCCCGACAGACGCATCCACGCCGGCGCCGGTGTCATCGAACTTCGTCTCCAACTACTTCGCCAACTATTTCGCCGTCGTGGAGCAGGCGCAGGCCAGCCAACCGCACTGGATGACGCCGATCGTGACCGTTACGCCGCGTCTGGAGCAAGAGGTGCGATACGACCAGTTCTGGCAATACCGCGGCAACGGCCAGCAGCAAGACGTGTTTGATGGCGGCAAGGGCCTGGAGTTGATTCCGACCGGGACCAACGAGGTGCTGATCAACCCGCCGGCCTACCAGGAAAGAGTGAACACGAAACACCCCATCTACGGCTGGCTCGATGACCAGTTCCTGATCGTCAAGCAACGCCTGCTGAGTGCCAACGAGCAACAGGGCAACTATATCGTCACTGCCTTCCTCGGCGTCACGGCGCCGTCCGGCAATGCGGCTTTCACGAATGGCGGATGGGTCATCACGCCGACCATTGCCGCGGGTAAGGGCTGGGGCGATTTTGATATCCAGGCGACCATGGGGTATGGGCTGCTGACCAGGAACCAATCCACCGTCGGCGATACGCTTTCGACGAATATCGCACTTCAGTATCATTTTCTTGAGTATTTCTGGCCCGAACTGGAGCTCAACGACACCTTGTGGACGACCGGCAAGCAAAGAGGCGGCAAAAACCAGCTATTTCTGACGCCGGGCATCATTTTTGGGCGTTTCGAGATCCACGAACGAATCAAAGCGATTGTCGGCATCGGGTATCAGATCGCTGTCGCCCCCACCTACAACGCCGCTCCCGAGTTGACGCCAGTCTACAACCATGCGCTTATTCTAACAACGCGTCTGACTTTCTAAGATCGGGCTTCGCTCTCTGATCGTGGATGGGGGGATGAGCCTCGAAAGCGTTTATTACCTGTACGGATCGTTCGCGTCAACTGGAAAGTTGTAAACCCGGGTCGGTGGTTGTCGCGTGTGCCATTGACCGATGGGCCGCTATCGAGACGCTGAGCGACGGCGCCGCCTCGGCTTCTCGTGATTGGCCAGCAATACCGAAATCCTCCCCGGCGGATCGCTGCGCAGCGCAGCCGAACTCTGTCAGTCCCAAAAGATTGCCACCGCCCTTGTCCACCCTGCCGACGCCCGGTGAACCTTCACTGGGAAGCAGACGATATCGAAGCCGTGGGATGGCAGGTCGGCGAGGTTGCCCAACTTCTCCATCTGGAAATAGCCGATCTCGCGGCCGGCGCGATGCCCTTCCCAGATCAAACCGACATCACCCGTCGCCTTCACCTTGTCGCGCGTGAAGGAGAACGGCGCATCCCAGCTCCAGCCGTCCGTCCCGACCACCCGCACGCCACGCTCGGTCAGCCATAGCGTCGCGGCTCTGCCCATGCCGCAGCCTTTGTCGACGAAGTCGTCCTCGCCATACCTGGCGCCGGCCGCGGTGTTGACGACGACGATCTCCAGCGGCTGAAGCTCGTGGCCGATGCGCTTCAGCTCCGCCTCCACGTCGCCGGCGGTCGCGACATAGCCGTCGGGCAAATGGCGGAAATCCAGTTTGACGCCGGGCTGAAAACACCAGTCCAGCGGCACGTCGTCGATCCGCCATGACGGCTCGCCGTTCGGCATCAGCGCGTGGTTCATAGTTGAGAAGAAATGATAGGGAGCGTCCATATGGGTGCCGTTATGGGTGCTGATCTCCGCCCGCTCGACCGCGGCGAACTCGCCGTTTGGGAACTGATCGACGCGGACCCCCATGTATTCCGCCATCGCCGGCGCGGTCTGGTGGTGGTCCTGGTATTCGATCCGCGGCAGCATATACGGCGGATCGCTGCGGATCCCGGCCTTCAGTGGCGACGAGATATCGACAATCCGGCGCGGCATTATTCGGCGGCCTTCATCAGCTTGGTGGGGTCGGCGCCGACCCGCCCGCTCTCACCCGGCGCGGCCTTGGCCAAACGGAAATCGTAATGTACTGCCCGCAGCCCAGGCACCGGCGACGCGGCATCTTCGTGGGCATCCACCACCAGGGACTCCGACACGCCGAAGACCGTGTCGGAGTCGATATTCGGATCGTCGCC
>DASYBP010000074.1:0-2258 GCA_036500715.1 Rhodopila sp. | reverse complement strand
GTGGGCTTCGACCACGCTCCGGATCAAGGCGCGGTGAATTTTGAATGCTTGGGACGGACTGTCTGCTAAGCGGGTTCTGCTGCGGTGAAGCGGTCTCGTCGCGATTGCCGGCGCGCGGCGCCAGAACAGCAGCAGCACCATACATTGTGCGAAGCTGTGTATCCTCCCCTGATCGTCCAACCCCCCTTCCTAACCGAACCCATTTAGCGCGATACTCCTGTCGCACTCTTGCGGCGGCCTCCCCCCGGCCGTTCGTCGAGACAAAGCCGCTGCAAGTGGCCTCGAAGCGGGCCCGGCCCGCGAGTACTCGACAGAACAACGGTCGCGGATGAACCGCGCCCGAACAGGGGAGTGTTCCATGTCTCAGCCACGTCGTCTGACGCGCCGCAGTGCGTTGCAGGCCACCGCCGCCGCAACCGCCCTGCCGCTGGTGCACATCCGCACCGCCGGCGCGGCCGGCAAGCTCAACATGGGCTTCTGGGACCACTGGGTCCCCGGCGGCACTGAAAAGATGCGTCAGCAAGTCCAGACCTGGGCCGACCAGAACAAGGTCGATGTCTCCGCCGATTTCATTACCTCACAAGGACAAAAACTGCTGCTGACAGCCGCCGCCGAGGCCCAGGCAAAGACCGGCCACGACGCCCTTCCGTTCTTCCAGTGGGACGCTTTCAACTACGGCGCCAGCCTCGAGCCGGTGGACGACGTGGTGGAAAGCCTCAGTGCGAAATACGGCAAGTACGACCCGATCGTCGAATATCTCGCCAAACCGAAGGATCACTGGCTGGCAATCCCGGGCACCGACCCGACCGCGAATCTCACCTGCTGCGCCCGCATCAGCATGATGAAGAATTTTGCTGGTATCGATATCCAAGCGATGTATCCCACTGAACCCCACGCCACGCCGCAAGCCGCAACGTGGACCTACGACGCCTTCCTGAAAGCCGCCGAGGCCTGTGCCAAAGCCGGCTACCCCTTCGGCATGGGCGTAGGTTCGACCGGCGATTCGCTCAACACCGTCGGTGCGATCTTTCGTGCCTTCGGCGCCGAACTGGTCAACGCCAAGGGCGATATCGCGGTCGATTCCGACAACGTCCGGAACGTCCTCGAATATGGCCAGAAATTGGTAAAATTCTTCCCGTCCGACACCGTCAGCTATGACGATGCCTCGAACAACCGCGCGCTGATCTCCGGCAAGAGCGCGATGATCTGGAATCCCCCGTCCGCCTGGGCGGTGGCGAAACGTGACGCCCCGGACGTTGCCAAGGACTGCTGGACCTTCCCGTGCCCGGCCGGACCCGCCGGACGCTACATCCCCTACGTCTACATGTTCTACGGCATCTGGACTTTCAGCAAGAACAAGTCGGCGGCCAAGGAACTGCTGGGTTACCTGATGCAGCGCAAACAGATCGAGGAACGTGATGCGGTCTGCGAAGGCTTCAATCTCCCACCGCAACTCAGCATGTCCGATTTCAAGATCTGGGCCGACGTCGAACCGCCCAAAGGCACGATGTACAACTATCCGATCCGGCCGTGGCACAACTCGCTGCCGAGCGTCGCCTGCTATCCGGCACCCCCCGAGTATGCGATCCCGATGACCAACCGCGCCACCATCTCCGCCATGTGGGCGCGACTGCACGACGGCCAGTCGGTGAACCAGGTCATCGCGTGGGCGAAAGACGAAATCGAGGGCTTCATGCGCTAGTATCGCGCATCAGACAAGCGCGATACGTCGCACCTTGTTTGAAGTGGCCGATTCACGCGGAGATCGTGATCGCTTCGCCTCACCGCGATCGGACACTAGCCGGCGGCTCTGGACGCCCCTTATTCTCCGCGGAAACAATCTGGGAAGCAGAACCCTATGGTGTTCCCTGTCGTTACAGCGATTGCTGCCGCTTTGCTTGGTCTGATCTTCGCCGTCCTGTCCGGCTGGGTCATGGCTGCTCGTCTCAGCACAGGTGTGTTGCACGGCGATGGCGGCCAGGAGTTATTGGGCCGGCGAGCCCGCGCCCACGCGAACTTCATCGAATATGTGCCGCTGATTCTGCTCCTGGTTGGACTGCTGGAATGCGCCGGTGGCAGCCGGATCCTGATCGAAATCCTGCTGCTGGTGCTGGTTGTCGCTCGGCTTATGCACCCGTTGGGCATGCTGGCGCCGCTCAATTCGAGGCCACAATACGTCTTTCGTGGCGGGGCCGCGACTGCAACCCTGATTGTCCTGGCGGTTTCCGCTATAGCACTACTGGTGCGCTGCATCGCCG
>DASYBP010000073.1:0-42461 GCA_036500715.1 Rhodopila sp. | reverse complement strand
CGGTCGGCGCCTGTGCTGGCTTGTTGCGGATGATACCGGAGTTCACCCCGCTCCACGACAACTCCCCGCCGAGCCGCCCGAATTCGATCTTTGGGCAGCGATTCATGATCACGTCTAACCCTGCCGCCTCGCCCTTCGCCGCCGCCTCGTCATTGCGGATGCCCAGTTGCATCCATACCACCTTGGCGCCGATCGCGATGGCGTCATCAACGATGGGGCCAACCGAGTCGGAGGCGCGAAATACGTCTACCATGTCGATCGTGTCCGGGATGTCGCGCAGACCGGCATAGACACGCTCGCCCAGTAGCGTCTGCCCGGCGATGCCAGGGTTCACCGGAATGACACGGTATCCCTTCCCCTGCAGATACTTCATGACAAAGTAGCTTGGCCGGTTCCAGTTGGACGACGCCCCAACCAGGGCGATCGTCCTCGTGGTCGACAGAATCCCCCGCAGCTTCGCGTCAGGATACTGGATCGGATCGAGAACAGCCATTGGATCGAGCCTCCTGCGCCCGACGGGAAGCGGAGGGCGCTGCCCTCGAGCCGCAAACGCCCGACGGCCCTTTGATCCCGCTCATTTAAGGGGTTGCCGCAGCCTTCGGCAACGGGACTAGCCGCTATCGAGCCTGCTGAATTGCCGACAGAATCCAGTGCCCGCCCCGAGAGCGAACAAAGGTCCAGATCTCCGTTGCGGTAACATGCTCGGTCGGACTGCCGTCGACCACCCGGCCAGCACCGTCCCGTGTGACATCAATCATGGAGAACCGCATCGCCACGGTGGCGTAATCACGTCCCTGTTCCGTCCAGGCCTGTGCCAGATCACCCGAGGTCAAATTCACGTCGGTCACGCTGTTACGCACACCGCGGCTGGCTTGCTCAGTCAGTTGTTCGGAGAAATAGCTTACCATCTCCGGCGTCGCCATCGCCTGCAATCCGTTCAGGTCGTGGGCGCTCCAGGCCGCCTGGATCCCTTTCAGCAACTGCTCGAACTGTTGGTAGTCGCTTGGATTGATGGCAATCGGCGGCGGGCCCGAACGCCCGCCCGGCATCGGACCCTGCCCGGGCGTGCCGCCCCGTGCGAAGATATTGGGACCACCCGCCATTGCCGGCGACCGCCCGCCGCCAAACCGGCGATACAAGAACCGCACGACCCACGCCAGCAACGCGATCTGCAGCAGCAGTCCAAGGAAGCCGGACCCGCCGAGTCCGCCTCCCATGAACCCGTGCCCGAACAGCAGTCCGCCGATGCCGGCACCGATCAGGCCCCCCATCAGCCCCGACATGAATCCCGAGGAGCGACCTGCGTACATCGGCGAGTTAAAGCTCGGAGATGAATAAGGCTGACTTTGCGGGGTCATGCTGCGCTGCATCGGCGACGCCGAGTAAGGCGCGGTGTTGGTGGACGGCGGCGTGGAGTACGTCATGCTCCCACGGCTGCCGAACGAACTCCCGCCCCCGGCCCTCGCGTCGGCGAGTCCAGGCGACAAGGCCAGCGACAGGGCAGCGATGCCGGCAATCAGAACACGGTGACGGGGCATGTCGATTCGCTTCGAAATTGGTGTTTGGGCAATATGGTGTCCGTCGGCCGTCAAAGCCAGTGCAGGTCATCCGCCCCCGGAGTGATACACTTCAACACGTCCCAGCGCATAGCCCCGCCGAAACACGTCCCAGCGCATAGCCCCGCCGATGATCGGACGCCGCCAGAATGCTGCCAAACGCACGAGCAGCCTCCGACCGGATGCAGGTCAGCCGCACCTGTGTGCGATCAAGATCTGCCACGCGGTCGCCGCGGCCGTGACAACCAACCCGCCCCCCGGCAATCCCCGAAGCCTTGATCCAGCCGGGTTCCGACGATACTCACCCCCGGGACACAGGAAGGACTGTCCGGATGACTGAACCTCTGCCGACCGCGAAACCCGAGGAAGTCGGCCTCAGCCAGACCGCGCTCGATCGTCTGTCCGCCGCCTTGAATGACCGTATCGCCAGCGGCCACATCCCGGGCGCCGTGGCGCTCGTCGCCCGCCACGGCAAGGTCGCCTACCATCAAAGCCTTGGCAGGCTAGACCCAGCGTCTGGCCGGCCCATGGGCCGCGACGCGATCTTCCGTATCTATTCGATGACCAAGCCCATCGTATCCGTCGCCGTCATGCTGCTGTGGGAGGAAGGTCGCCTGCTGCTCAGCGACCCGATCAGCAAATATCTCCCGGCCTTCGCCCGCGTTCAGGTGGGCATAGCCTCCGGCGACAGTTATACCCTGACCGCGCCGTCGACAGCCATCTCTGTGCAGGACCTGCTGCGTCACACGTCCGGCCTGACCTACGAGTTTCGCGGCAGCGGGCCCATCCACCAGGCCTATGCGCAAGCCCGCGTCGCGCGCCTCAAGCAAACCAACGCGGACCAGGTGGAGGCGCTGGTCGGCTTGCCGCTGCTGCACCATCCCGGCACCGTCTGGGAATACAGCCGCTCCACCGACGTTCTGGGTCGCCTGGTAGAGGTCCTGTCCGGCCAGACCCTCGGCGCTTTCCTGTCGCAGCGCATCCTTACCCCGCTGGGCATGACCGACAGCGGCTTCGCCGTGCCTGAGCCCGATCAGTCGCGCGTCGCCGAGCCGTTTCCGAGAGACCCCGAATCCGGTACTGACGTCGCGCTGCTCAATGTCAGACGGCCGGCGATTTTCGAATCTGGCGGCGGCGGCATGGTCGCCACCGCGCTCGACTACGCACGCTTTCTCGCCATGCTGCTGGGTAACGGCCGCCTCGGGCCCTCCCGCCTGCTAGGCCGCAAGACCATCGAATTGATGACGTCCGACCATCTTGGCACGATCACCGGCGCCGCCGACCTGCTACCACCCGGCCATGGCTTCGGCTTGGGCTTCGCCGTCCGCACCCACGCCGGTATGGCCCCGTTCCCAGGCTCGGTCGGCAACTACTATTGGGGTGGCGCGGCCGGGACAACCTTCTGGGTCGACCCGGCTGAGCGGCTGTTCGCGGTGCTGATGATCCAGGCACCGCAGCAACGCGAGCATTACCGTATCCTGTTTCGCGACATGGTCTTCGCCGCCGTTGCGGACTGACCGGATGTATCATCCACCGGCGGCGCGTCACGCACCGGCGACTCGAGGCCGGCGAGTACAACGCCGCCGACCCAACCCATGATCGGAGACGCTCCATGAACCATTGGGCCAAGAACCATTGGGCCTTCGCTTACCTGCTCAGCGCTATCGTGCTCGCCGCCTGCTCGTCATCCGACAGCTCCAAGAATTCCAGCGGAACCGGCGGCACGACCACCGGGTCCGGGTACGGGTCCAGCGGTGCCGGGCGCGCGGCGCCGGGCAGCGAGGAGGATCTGGTCCAGTCGGCAGGCGATCGTATCTTCTTCGATACGGATCGCTATACTTTGACGCAGCAGGCGACCGCGACACTGGACCGCCAGGCCTCCTGGCTGCAGCAATACCCCCAGGTCAATGTCTGGGTCGCCGGCAACTGCGACGAGCGCGGTACCGAGGAGTACAATCTGGCGCTCGGCCAGAGGCGAGCCAGTGCCGACCGCGACTATCTGGTCGCTCACGGTATCAACCGCAGTCGCATCGAAACGATCAGTTATGGCAAGTCAAAGCCAATTGACGCGGCATCGACGCCTGAGGCCTGGGCACAAAACCGTAACGCGATCACCTCCGTACGCTAATATCTCCGGCGCGACTGGCCTAAAAAAGCAAATAAATCGCTGCGGCGTTAACCGTCTGCTAACCCTTACTGGCGATGATGGCCTCTGCAATTGAGAGGATCATCATGTTGCGGGTCGTTGGCTGCATCACGCAAGATCATGACCCCGGCCTGATTGTGCTGGCCTGCCTGGTGTGCCTACTGGCCACCAACGCGAGTACGCGCCTTCTCGGGCCGCGCCGCGGTGGTGAACCTGCGCTGCGTACCGTACGCCTCGGCGCTGCTGTCCTGGCGTTCAGCATCGGCGTCTGGACGACCCACTTCATCAGCCTCCTGGCCTACCGTCCGGGCCTCCCCCTGGCGGTCGATGCGCCACAGTGCGCGTTGTCGTTGGCGCTCGCGATCGGTATAGCTGCGCTTGGCTTCGCCCCTTATCCCCGCGGCTGGCCGACCCCCCGCGGCGCTAGTGACTTTCCAATCGTCGCCTTTCGCGGGTTCGTCCTGGCCGCCGGCATCGGCGCGATGCACTTTGCCGGGATGCGGTCCGTGCGCGTCCCGGGGGTCATCCACTCTCAGCCCGATCTTGTGGTTGCCGCCCTTGCCTTAGGCGCCTTGTGCGCGATCTGCGCCATGTGGCTGCTGGCGCGACGCCGACCGCACCTGGCAGGCGTCCTCCTGACACTGGCGGTTGCATCTACGCATTTCATCGCCATGGGATCGGTCTCTCTTGAAAATGTCGCCGGCCCCGAGGTTCGCTCACTCGGACTGTCGCGCCCCAGCCTGGCGTTGGTAACCGGCGCCGCATGCGTGTTGATCCTGGCCCTGGCCCTCGGGGCTTCGATCCTGGATCAGCGCCTCAGCGACCGCCTGGCGAAGGATGCAAGCCGCTTTCGAGTTCTGGCGGACGCGACCTTCGAAGGCCTTGTGTTCGAACACGCAGGGCGGGTCTCGGATGTCAATCGCGCAATGTGCCGCTTGGCCGGAAGCGAGGCCGCCACCCTGATCGGACTTCGCCTCGTCGATCTCATCCCGGGCCTCATCCTGACGCCGGAGCCTGACGAAACCCCAAAGGAGCACGTCGTTCTGCTGCCGGACGGCGAGACCAAACCCGTGGAAGTCCTCTGGCGCGACGACCTCGGTCACGGAGGTCACGTCGTCGCGATCCGCGACCTGTCCCGTCAAAAGGCCGCCGAATCGCAGATCGATCGGCTGGCGCGCTTCGACACACTGACCGGACTGGCAAATCGCGACATGTTCGAACAGCAACTGGAGAAGGCGATCGCCCTTTCCGGTCAAGGGAAGGCCAGCGTGGCTCTGCACTACATCGACGTGGATCGATTTGAGGAACTGAGTGAAACTCTGGGACCCAAAACCGCGCAGCAGATCCTGATCCAGACCGCCCAGCGGTTGAGCGGAGTCGTGCGCGACAATGACACCGTCGCGCGCCTGGGACGCGATGAATTTGCCATTGTTCAGACCCTCGCCAAGCGACCCGCCGATGCCGCGGCCTTGGCTGATCGGATCGCCGCCGAGATGGCGGTTCCCCTTTCGCTCGACGGCCAGCAGATCGCCCTGACCGTCAACCTCGGGATCGCGCTTTATCCCGATGACGGTCACGCAGCGGCCGACCTGATCAAGAATGCCGCGCTGGCGCGGCGCGAAGCCAAGAATGGCGGTCATCGCTGGCGCTATTTTGAGCCCCTGATGGATCTGAAGCTGCAGGCGAGACGCGCGATGGAGCAAGATCTGCGGATAGCGTTGAACGCGGGTCAGTTCGGCCTGCACTACCAACCGTTCGTTGCGATCGGGTCCCAGCAACTCGCTGGTTACGAAGCGCTGCTGCGGTGGGACCATCCGGAGCGGGGGCGCATCCCACCGGCTGAATTCATTCCGCTGGCAGAGGCCTGCGGCCTGATCGTGCCGATCGGCAATTGGGTGCTCGCCACGGCCTGCGCCGAGGCCGCATCGTGGAACGATCCGGTGACGATATCGGTAAACCTGTCGCCGGCGCAGTTCGGCGAGCCCGGACTTGTCGCCGCGGTCGCGGAAGTGCTGCGGCGCACTGGCCTGCCCCCGGCGCGGCTGGAGCTGGAGATCACCGAGGGCGTGCTGATGGACGACACGCAGAACGCCCTGCGTATCCTGACCGCACTGAAGGTCCTCGGGGTCAAAATCGCCATGGACGATTTCGGGACCGGCTACTCAAGCCTTAGCTACCTGAGGAAATTCCCTTTCGACAAGATCAAGATCGACCGCAGCTTCATCAGCGACGTCGGCGATGACATCGAAGCGGCAACCATCGTTCAGGCAATTATCGCGCTGGGCCGCAGCCTGCGGCTGGTGGTGACCGCGGAGGGCGTAGAGACCAGGGACCAGCTCGCCCTGCTGCGCAGCCAGGGCTGCACATTCGCCCAGGGTTATCTGCTTGGACGGCCTCACCCCGCTCACCAGCTTGGCCAGCATATCAGCCGAGAATGGGCGGTCTTTGGCAACGATCCCATGGTGGCCCCGGCCGACTCGGCGTGATACGGCGGCGGACGATGAGGCAGGCCGGCGGCAAAACGCTTTACTTTCCCGAAATGATGCTTCGGATCCTGTCAGCGAGGCGATCCATCGCGAACGGCTTTGCTAGAACGTGCATGCCCGGTTCCAGGTGAGCGTTGCTGATGGCGGCATTTTCGGCATAGCCGGTGATAAACAGAACCTTGAGGTCTGGACGGTTTTCCCAGGCGGCATCGGCCATCTGCCGGCCGTTAAGTCCACCTGGCAGGCCGACATGGGTGATGAGCAAATCGATGCGGACGTCGGACCGCAGAACCTTCAGCCCTGTCCCGCCGTCCGCCGCCTCGATGGCTGAATAACCTAAATCTTCAAGGACATCGGTCACCAGCATGCGCACGCTCGGCTCGTCATCGACGATGAGCACAGTTTCTCCAGCTTCGGCCTTTGGCGCTTCAGCCAAGTTCTGCTCAACCGCCTCGTCCTCTTCGTCTCCGCGATGGCGAGGCAGGTAGATTTGCACTCTCGCGCCGGCGCCTACTTCAGAATAAATACGCGCCTGTCCTTTTGACTGCTTGGCGAAGCCATAGACCATTGATAGACCCAGACCGGTACCATGGCCTATCGGCTTGGTGGTATAGAAGGGATCAAAGGCACGTGCCAGCACGTCGGCCGGCATGCCGGCTCCCGTATCGGTCACGCAAACAGCAGTGTATTCGCCTGGCTCCATATCGCGCTCGCGGGCGCCGCGGTGATCGACCCACGCGTTGGCCGTCTCAATGATAAGACGACCGCCGTCCGGCATCGCGTCGCGGGCGTTGATGCAGAGATTAAGAATAGCGTTCTCGAGCTGGTTTGCGTCGCAGAGAGTCGACCAGAGTCCGGGGCCGCGCACCGATTCGACCTTGATTGGCGGTCCCACGGTTCTTTGAATCATATCCTCCATGCTGGTGATGAGTTTGTTGGGATTGATCGGCCTGGGATCGAGCGTCTGCCGTCGGGCGAAGGCGAGCAGCCGGTGCGTTGGAGCCGCCGCGCGCGAAGCGGCCCCGTGTGCGCTCGCGATGTAACGTTCGAGATCATACAATCTGCCCTGTGCCATCCGCGCCTTCATCAGTCCAAGGCTGCCGGAGATTCCTGTGAGCATATTGTTGAAATCGTGTGCCAGGCCGCCGGTCAGCTGTCCGATGGCTTCCATCTTCTGTGACTGCAGAAGCTGCTCATGCGACCGCTCCAATTCCAGTTGAGCCTCGCGTCTTTCGGTGAGGTCTCGAGTTATCTTCGTGAAGCCGATCAGTTCGCCATCATCACCCCTAATGGCATCGATGATTGCACTGGCCCAGAACAGACTGCCACCCTTGCGAACCGCCAACCTTCCGACTCATAGCGCCCCTCGCTCCGAGCTCTCTCAAGCGCGATAGAGGGCAGCCCCGCGTCGAGATCTTCCCGCGGGTAGAAACGCGAGAAGTGTTGTCCAACGATTTCAGCTTCGGTGTATCCTTTGATCCGGGCAGCCCCCACGTTCCAGTCTGTAACCTTGCCTTCCGGATCGAGCATAAAGATCGCGTAGTCCGACACGCCTTGCACCAGCAGACGAAACCTTTGCTCGCTTGCGAGGACAGCAAGCTGCGCATTGCGTTGTTCCGTCATATCGCGCGTGATCTTGGCGAAACCGGTGAGCTTGCCCTCCTGATAGATCGGGTCAATGACCACCATCGCCCAAAATCGCGTTGCGCCTTTGCGAAGGCGCCAGCCTTCGGCCGTGAAACGGCCGGTCTCGGCGGCGGTTCTCAGCGCCTCGTTCGGGACACCGGCGAGGCGCTCCTCATCAGTGTAGAAGCACGAGAAATGTTCGCCGATGATCTCCTTGGCGGTGTAACCCTTGATGCGCTCCGCCCCTGGGTTCCAGCTTACCACCCGCCCCGCGGGATCCAGCATGTAGATGGCATAGTCCACGACACTGCGGATGAGTAATTCGTACAGATCGATGGTCGAGGTCACTTTTGCTTTGCCTCCCGAGCCGCCGAGGCCGCTGGTCGGCGGCGGTAACCAGATAGCGTAAGGGTCCACGTCCCGGTAAGTTTAGAAGTACGACAACCCGGTCAGGAAATAGCGCCGAGGACGCCCAAGAACGGCGCCGTGCCTCGCGACGCCACATTTCCTGGATCGCGCTCCTGCGCGGGGCCTGGCATTGCGCTGCCCCAGGATTCCGCCCTTCGACCTCGCCGCGCATGGTTCGCTCCGTTTCCGTTGATGGTGGTTCGTGAGCCTCGCGGGATAAGCGGACTAGCGACCTTAGTCCATCTCATACACAGGTCATGCCTCTACCGGTAACCCGCGACAACGCCCGGATTTGCGCTAAGCTCCCTCCGTTCGGGAGGGGCCAAAGCCATGAAAATGGGCGTTCTGCAGTTCTTCAGTTGGCCCGAACGCCGGGTGGATCTTGCCACGGTCTATAATCGGGCGATCCAACGTATTGAAATCATGGATCGCTCGGGCTACGACGCGGTGTGGCTCGCTGAACATCATTTCTCCAGCTTTAGCGTCTGTCCGTCGGTCCACATGATGGGTACCCTTGCCGCCGCGAGGACCCGGCGCCTGCGGATCGGCATGGGGGTGTCGCTCGCAGCCTTCTATCATCCGCTCCGCCTCGCCGAGGAAGTCGCATTGCTCGACGTATTTTCCGGCGGGCGGGTAAATTGGGGCGCCGGCCGCGGTTTTTCACGCGGCGAGTTCGCAGCCTTCGGCATATCACCGCAAGAAAGCGCCCCGCGATTTCGCGAAACCGTGGAGATCGTGCTGCAGGCATGGAGCCAGGAGCGGCTGACCTACCGCGGCCAATTTTTCCAGTTCGAGGATGTGGAAGTCCTGCCGAAGCCGGCACAGACCCCGATGCCGGTCTGGATGGCCGCGAGTTCAAGGCCGGCGATCCACTGGGCCGCCAACCGCGGCTTCTCTATCCTGATGGACCCGCACTCCAGCTTCAGCGAGATCGCCGACAAGCGGCGCTATTACGACGCGACTCTGGCCGCCGGGGGCTTCGCACCGGCCGGACGCGACATCCCGATCGCGCGATTCATCGCGCTCGCCGAGACCGATGCCAAGGCCGAACAGGTGGCACGGCGTGGCGCCGGCTGGCTCAGTGCAGCTTACGTGGGGCCGACCCATAATGCGGTGGTGCAGGAAGCGCGGGATTACCGCGGCACAGACCTCGTCCAGCACTACCTTGACACAGTGATTCTGCACGGCACGGCCGCCCGCGTGATCGACAAGATCAGGGCGCTGCATGACGACGCCGGGCTGGAGTACCTGATGTGCGCGCCGCTCAGCCACGAGAGTTTTGTTGCGCTGACCGACCATGTGCTGCCGCGGCTGGGGTGAGCACCGAGCCGCTGTTTTCCCTCCGACGCAAGAGTGCTAGGGGCGGACAACCAGGAGGACAATGTCGATGCGCCATACCGCCACGATCGATAGCATCTTGGCTGCGGCCGTCAGCGGCGAGCGGATCGCCGGTCTCGTCGCCGCCGCGGCCGACCAGACCGGCATGATATACGAGGCGGCCTTCGGTCGTGAGGACATCGCTTCGCAGAAGCGAATGACCACCGCCTCGGTGTTCCGCATTGCCTCGATGACCAAGGCGATCACCGCCGCCGCCGCCATGCAGTTGACCGAACAAGGAAAGCTGTCGCTCGACCAGCCCGCCAAGGAGGTTCTGCCGTTCCTCGCTGACACTAAAGTGCTGCTCGGATTCGACTCGCTGAATAATCCGCTGCTGCGCGCACCGCGCACCGAGATCACCTTGCGCAACCTGCTGACCCATACCGCCGGCTTCGTCTATGACACCTGGAACGCGAAGATGAACCGCTACGCCGGCATCACGGACCTGCCGCCGGTCCGCACCGGCAAACTTGCCGCGCTGGCCGCCCCGCTGAACTTCGACCCCGGCGAGCGCTGGGAATACGGCATCAACATCGACATCGCCGGCCGGATGGTCGAGGTCGCCAGCGGGCTGGACCTCGAGACCTACCTGCAGAGGCACATCTTCGCACCTCTCAGGATGACCGACACCAGCTTCAACCCCCGCCCCGAATGGGACGACCGCCTGGCTACGCTCTACGCCCGCCAGGAAGACGGGTCGTTGTCGCCGGCCGCCCTGCCCCCCGGTGCCGTTATAGACCGGGAGTTCTATCCGGGCGGCGGTGGCCTCTTCTCCACTGCCACCGACTATCTGCGCTTTCTGCAAGCGCTGATGCATGGCGGCGAACTCGATGGCAACCGGATCCTGCGTCCCGAGACCGTCGCGCTGATGGGTCAGAACCATATCGGCGATCTCGAAGTGCAAGGTTTGCCCACGCAGATGCCGCATCTATCCAACCCGGTCGAACTGTTCCCGGGCATGTCGAAGAAATGGGGCCTGAGCTTCCTGATCAACGTGGAACCTGGGCCTGCGGGTCGTAGTGCTGGGAGCCTGGCCTGGGGTGGGCTGTACAACACTTATTACTGGATCGACCCGGTGAAGCAGATCGCCGGCGTGCTCATGAGCCAGAGCCTACCATTTGCCGACCCTATTGTGCTTGGGACGCTTGAAGCGTTCGAGCGGGCCGTCTACCAGGCGGCGGCGTAGTATGGCGCATCCTCGCGACTGACGCTTCACCGCGATCGGACACTTGAGCGACGGCGGGAACGACGCCGATTGACAAAAGAGCGCCTAATCCCTACCCCGCCGCCTCCGTTTCAGATCGAGCTGGCCCCTTATGTCCCGTCGCAAGCTTCGCGGCCACCCGCTCGATGGGTGGCTGATCATCGACAAGCCGACCGGGATGACCAGCACGGACGTGGTGAACCGCGTCAAGCGGCTGTTCGACGCCCGGAAGGCGGGTCATGGCGGCACGCTCGACCCGCTGGCGACCGGCCTGCTGCCAATCGCCTTCGGCATTGCAACAAAGACCGTACCCTACATCATGGACGGCACCAAGGTGTATCGCTTCACCCTGAAGTTCGGCGAGGCTCGCGACACTGACGATGCTGAAGGCTCCGTCATCGGGACCAGCGCGGCGCGTCCCGACAGCGCGACGATCGAGCGCGCGCTTCTGGCGTTCCAGGGCGCGATCATGCAGATCCCGCCGATCTTCTCTGCCATCAAAGTCGCCGGTGAGCGCGCCTACGACATGGCGCGTGAAGGCCGCCCCCCGGTGCTGGAACCGCGTCCTGCCAGGGTCGACCGCTTTGAGCTGATCGAGCGCCCCGATCCCGATACGGCGATCTTCAGGGTGGCGGCCGGCAAGGGCGTCTATATGCGCAGTCTCGCCCGCGACCTCGCCCGCGCCTGTGGCACCGTGGGACATATCGCCGCCCTGCGTCGCCTGCGGGTCGGCCCGTTCCTGGAGCAACACGCGATTCCACTGGACAAACTAGGCGATCCGACCGATACCCGGCGCGCTTCCCCGGACCTGCTGCTTCCGGTCGCGACCGCGCTGGCCGACATCCCGGCGCTGGCCCTGACCGAACAGGAGGCCGCCGACCTTCGACATGGCCGGGCTATCAGCCTGGTCGCACTGATGGGCCGGATTCCCGTGACGGCCGATCCCGATGGTGGATTGGCCAGAGCGATGGCGGGGGGTCGCGTGATCGGGCTCTGCCGTCTCGAGGACGGCGTACTGAAGCCCGAACGGGTGCTCTGACCAACCCCTTTCCAGGAGGCCCTGATGTCGATAACGGCTGAGCGTCGTACCGTGCTCATTGGCGAATACAAGACGGGTGAAGCCGACACCGGCAGCCCCGAGGTCCAGGTGGCTCTGCTCTCGGAGCGGATCGGCAACCTGACCGAACACCTCAAAACCCATGCCAAGGATTTTCACTCGCGACGCGGGTTGCTGATGCTGGTGGGCCGGCGGCGGCGGCTGCTGGACTATCTGAAGAAGAAGGACCAGGCACGTTATCAGACGCTGATCGGCCGTTTGAGCCTGCGGCGGTAGATAATACTGGTCACGGACTGGAATGATCCCTATTTCCAGCCTTGTTGACCGATGAGAAGACCTGAACGGGGGCAGGCAAACCCCCGCCACACTGCGACACGCGGTGGACATGTAGATCGCCGATCCGGCACGCCCCGAAAGGCGCGGGACAAGCGACGGCGTTTCCGGCCACATGGCCGCGGCTGCGACCTGCTCACACGGCACGCAGCACGCGCTCCGTGTTACCCGAGACGCCGCCACCCTGCCCATAGCAAGGGACTGGCGGAAAAGCCGTCGAGTTGTCCGCCGATGCCGTGCATCTGAAGGACAGCTGAATGTTTAATTATTTTCGTAAGGAACTCAACTGGGGCGGGCGAAAGCTGGTCCTGGAAACCGGCAAGATCGCGCGCCAGGCTGATGGCGCGGTCATGATCTCCTACGGCGAGACGATCGTGCTGTGCACCGCGGTCGGCGTCAAGTCGGCCAAAGCCGGCCAGGATTTCTTCCCGCTGACGGTTAATTACCAGGAAAAAGCGTTCGCCGCGGGCAAGATCCCGGGGGGTTTCTTCAAGCGCGAGGGCCGGCCGAGCGAGGCCGAGGTACTGAAAAGCCGGCTGATCGACCGGCCGATTCGGCCGTTGTTCCCCGATGGATTCCGCAATGAGGTGCAGATCGTCGCGACGGTTCTGAGCTACGATAACGAGAACGACCCCGACATCGTCGCGATGGTTGGCTGTTCGGCGGCGTTGACACTGTCTGGCATCCCGTTCTTCGGGCCGATCGGGGCCGCGCGGGTGGGGTTCGAGCACGGCGCTTATATCCTGAACCCGACGATCGATCAGATGAAGACCGGCAAGCTGGAACTGGTTGTCGCCGGCACGGCCGAGGGCGTGCTGATGGTCGAATCCGAGGCCGAGGAGCTGTCGGAAGAGGTCATGCTGGGGGCGGTCAAGTTCGGACATGAGGCATTCCAGCCGGTGATCGGTGCGATCATTGAGCTGGCTGAACATGCGGCGAAGGAGCCGTGGGCGCTGCCGGCGAAATCCGAGGAGGAGAAGCTCCTGGCCGCCAGGGTGGATGCGCTCGGTCGGGCCGCGATTGCCGAGGCTTACCGGGAGAAAGTCAAGCAGGCGCGGTATGAAAAGGTCGCCGCTGCGAAGAAGGAGGCAGCAAACGCCTTGGCTGCCGAGGGGCTCGATCCTGACAGGGCCAAGGGCTTGCTCCATGACCTTGAAGCGGACGTGGTTCGCAACGCCATCCTCGACACCGGCTTGCGGATCGACGGTCGCGATACCCGAACGGTTCGGCCGATCATTGCCGAAGTTGGCATTCTGCCACGGGCGCATGGGTCGGCGTTATTTACCCGTGGGGAGACCCAGGCGTTCTGCGTCGCCACGCTCGGCACCGGACAGGATGAGCAGGTGGTCGACGCGCTGCTGGGTGAATACCGCGAGCATTTCATGCTGCACTACAATTTCCCGCCTTACTCTGTGGGCGAGGCGGGTCGCATGGGATCGCCGGGCCGCCGCGAAATTGGCCATGGCAAGCTGGCCTGGCGGGCGGTACATCCGTTGCTGCCGTCCAAGGACACCTTCCCTTACACCATGCGCGTCGTCTCCGAGATCACCGAGTCAAACGGGTCGTCGTCGATGGCGACGGTGTGCGGGACGTCACTGGCGCTGATGGACGCGGGCGTGCCGCTGAAGCGGCCGGTGGCGGGGATCGCCATGGGGCTGATCAAGGAAGATCGCGGGTTCGCCGTGCTGTCCGACATTCTCGGCGATGAGGATCATCTTGGGGATATGGACTTCAAAGTAGCGGGCACCGAGGCGGGTGTGACCAGCCTGCAGATGGACATCAAGATTACCTCAATCACGTTTGACATCATGCGGACCGCGCTGGATCAGGCCCGGGATGGCCGAATGCACGTCCTGGGCGAGATGGCCAAGGCGCTGACCGGCCATCGGGGCGATGTCGCAACAACAGCCCCGCGAATCACCGTCTTGACCGTGCCGAAGGAGAAGATCCGCGAGGTGATCGGCACCGGCGGCAAGGTCATCCGCGAAATCGTCGAGCAGACTAAGTGCAAGATCGACATCGACGATGACGGGACGATCAAGATCGCGGCGGTCGACCAGGAGCAGGCGCAAAAGGCGATCGACTGGATCCGCGGCATCGTGGCGGAGCCGGAAATCGGTGTGATCTACAACGGCAAAGTGGTGAAGACCGCCGATTTCGGGGCGTTCGTGAACTTCCTCGGATCAAAGGACGGCCTGGTCCATATCTCGGAGCTGACGCAAGGACGGGTTGGCAAGACGACGGACGTCGTCAACATGGGAGACGCGGTGAAGGTCAAGGTCATCGGATTTGACGATCGCGGCAAGGTCAAGTTGTCCATGCGGGTTGTTGATCAGGCGACTGGTGCCGATATCACGGAGCAGGTTGGGGCCAAGCCGGCCCGGGGCGGTGATCGAGGCGGCGACCGGGGCGACCGGCCGGAGCGGCGCGAGCGGTATGTCGCGGGCGAAGGCGAGCAACCGTCGGGCTTTAGTGACTGAAGGACTTGCATCCCGCAGCGGTGGCCGCAGATAAGGCGCCGCTGAGGGCACAACAACAACGGGCTTCCCAGGGGTTGGCCTTATCGAGGAACATACGGCCATGCGAGCGATCAACGCGATACGGATGGGCGGGGTCGATGTCCTGCCGCTGATAGAGGGCGGCAAGGGGGTCTCGATCTCCAACGGGTTGTCGGCCGGAAACTGGGCTCTGGCCGGGGGCATCGGCACGTTCAGCGCGGTGAATGCCGACACGTTCGACGTGAACGGGCGCCCGATCCCGCAGGTATATCATGGTCGAACCCGCCGGGATCGGCACGAGGAACTGGTGCAGTACGCAGTCCGGGGCGCGCTGACCCAGGCCAGGCGGGCGTGGGAAATCACCGGCGGCAAAGGCCGGATCCATGCCAACATCCTGTGGGAGATGGGCGCGGCCGAGCGCATCATCTCCGAGGTGTTGGAGCAGGCGAAGGGCATCGTCAACGGGATCACCTGCGGCGCGGGCATGCCGTACCGGCTGTCGGACATCGCAGCGAAGTTCGGGGTCTACTACTATCCGATCATTTCCTCGGCGCGCGCATTCAATGCGCTATGGAAGCGGGCCTACTCGAAGACGGCGGAGTTGCTGGGGGGCGTGGTCTACGAGGATCCCTGGCTGGCCGGCGGGCATAATGGGCTGTCCAACGGAGAGGATCCGACGCGACCGGAAGATCCGTATCCTCGGGTGGTGGCACTGCGGAAGGTGATGCGCGATTTCGAGCTGCACGAGACGCCGATCATCATGGCGGGCGGGGTCTGGTGCTTGGAGGACTGGGAAAGCTGGATCGACAATTCCGATCTGGGGCCGATCGCGTTCCAGTTTGGTACGCGGCCGTTGCTGACCAAGGAGAGCCCAATCGGGGATGCCTGGAAGGCCAGATTGTTGACCCTGAAGGAGGGGGATGTCTTCCTCAATCGATTCAGCCCGACGGGATTCTACTCGAGCGCGGTGAGCAACGGTTTCATCCAGGAGTTGCGGGAGCGGAGCGAGCGGCAGGTTGCCTATACCGCCGAACCGGTTGGCGAGCATGTGGCGGAATTCGGGGTCGGGCCGCGGAAGCGGATCGTGTACCTGACCGGTGCCGACAGGGAACGGGCAATCGGTTGGGAGCGGGAAGGGTTTACCGAGGCATTGCGGACGCCCGACTCGACGCTGGTCTTCGTCACGCCGGAGAAGGCGCGGGAGATCCTGGACGATCAGCAGGCGTGCATGGGGTGCCTGAGCAGCTGCCGGTTCTCCAACTGGGCTCAGGTCACGCCGGATTACAACAACGGCAAGCGGGCCGATCCGCGAAGTTTCTGCATTCAGAAGACCTTACAGGACATTGCTCA
The DNA here is from genome assembly GCA_036500715.1 of Rhodopila sp. Taxonomy (GTDB): domain Bacteria; phylum Pseudomonadota; class Alphaproteobacteria; order Acetobacterales; family Acetobacteraceae; genus Rhodopila. The sequence continues at coordinate 26,420 of DASYBP010000073.1, read as the reverse complement.
CACGAGCGACGAGCCAGATGCGCTGGACCGAAACCTGATGTTCAGCGGGCATAATGCCTACCGGTTTGGGCGGGATCCGTTCTACTCAAACGGGTTCATTCCGACAGTTAAGCAACTGGTCGAGCGGTTGTTGACCGGGCGATAATGCCATGGCCACGCCCGCCCACGGGTTGCGGCGGCCAGCTCTGCTAGCGCCAGAGCTTCAATCGTTCCGCCGCCGCCCGCATATCCGCCTCCGGGCCGCAGTAGCTGAACCGCACGAACCGCCCACCACGCGTCCGGTCGAAATCAACACCCGGACTGGCCGCCACGCCCGCCTCTTGTAGCATCCGCGCACAGAATGCCGCACTGTCATTCGACCGGTCGCTGATGTCGGCAAACAAATAGAACGCCCCTTCCGCCGGAGACAGCCGGCTCAGCCCCGCACCTGGTAGCGTTGCCAGCAGATAATCGCGCGACCGCCGATATCGCGCGACATTCGCCTGCAATTCCGCCTGACAGTCGAAAGCAGCCTCTGCCGCCACCTGGGCAATATAAGGTGCGCTGATAAAAAAATTCTGCGCCAGCCGCTCGACCGGCCTCGCCAGATCCCGCGGCAGGACCAGCCAGCCGATCCGCCAGCCGGTCATTGAGAAATACTTGGAGAAACTATTGACCACCACCGCACTGTCACTGAATGAGGTCGCTGAAGCGACCGGGGCGCCGTAGTTCAACCCATGATAGATCTCATCGCTGATCAAGCGCACGCCGTTGCGGTCGCACCAGACGGCGATCGCGGCGAGTTCGTCGCGATACAGCATCGCTCCTGTCGGATTACTCGGACTGGCCACGATCACCCCGTCGGGCGGCGGATCCAAAGCCTCCAGCATTGCGACGTTTGGCTGAAACCGTGTTTCCGGCCCCGCCGCCAGAATCACCGGCGTCATGCCCAGCGACGTCAGGATGTTCACATAAGGCGGGTAGAACGGCGAGGCCAAGGCGATACGGTCGCCTGGATCGAATGCGGCGAGGAAGGCCAGCGGGAACGCTCCGGACGCGCCGACCGTTACCGCGATCCGCTCGATCGGCAGGTCCAGCCCATACCAGTCCCGCGCGTGCGCAGCGATCCGCTGCCGCAGCGACCGCAAGCCGAACGCCTCGGTATAGCCCAGCGCGTGCCCGGATCGGAGCGCGGCCTGCGCCGCCGCGACGGCGCCCGCTGGCGCGCCCGTCCCTGGCTGTCCAACCTCCATGCGAATGACATGCGGCGCGCCAGGAAGCAGCGTCGCCTGGCGCGCATTGGCAGCCGCGATTACATCCATCACCAGGAAAGGCGGCGCCGAGGCGCCCTTGCCGACTTTTAATGCCATAGTCAATCCTGCCAGTAGATCGTGGTGGCCATGATTTTTGTTGGCCCCCCCTGCTCCGCCCCCTCGATCGTCACGATACAGGGTTTCGCCACACCGGTGCATTTGCGCAGCCGGCGGACCTGGTCGTGCGGCAGGTCGGAGACGATGACCCGGACTCGCTCTTTCGGTCGAGCGCCGCTGCCCATCTCACAGAACGTGGCGTTGCAGACAATTCGCGCCGGGCCGACCGTTGTGGTCTGGGCCAGCGCGGGGGCGCCTACCACGATCGACAGTCCGATCGCCAGCCGGATCAGTTTGCCCCCAGCGCCAGCCCGGGGTCGCGTGGATCGTTGGCCCAGCCGCACTCGCTTTTCTCCCCTGGCAGATACCGGCTGCAAGCGATGACGTTGGCCCGTCCCGGGTCGGGGACAGGCCGGCTCATCGGCTGTCCGGTTTTGAGCGTGTTGAGCAGCGCGACCGCGACCGCCAGCGGTGCCCCCTCCTGCCCTGAGCCGCCAACCGCCGCCCGGAAGGCCTTAAGGTTGCCATTCCACGCCAGCGCGGCAGACAACAACGGGGGCGGTACGACATCCGGCGACGCAGCGGCCAGGAACCCCAGGCCAGGCACGATCCGCCCGGTTCCGAACAGGTTATCCATGGTCACGGCGCACGTAACGGCGTTCCCCAACCGGTCCATAGTCACAAAGCTGGTCGAAGCCGGAAACGGCGAAGCAGCCACCTCGGGCAAGTCTTTGGCCGCAAGCACCGCGGCGGGCGTGATCCCGCCGGCGCGATAGCGGGCCACAACCGCGAGATAGCGCGCGACGGCTCCGTTCAGGTCGTCAGGGTTGCTGGCCAGAGAGTCGAACGCGGCTTCGGCCGCTAGGCCGCCGTCGGCCGGCGGCGGCAAAAAGGCGACATTGTCATTGTGGAATGGCCGCACCAATGGTGGCGCCAACTTCGGCAACGCGCCGCGCAGGTCGGCGAAAGGGATCGGGCCGCCAATCGCGATTGACGCCTGGGCGATTCGGTGGCCCAGGATACCCTGATACATGTCGCCCACGCCGCCGACGCGTAGCCGCGCCAGGGTTTCCGCGAGGTCCGGTTGCCGGAGCAGTTGGCCTTCGGTCAGCGGAGTGCCCGCGGGGCTGAATACCGCTCGCGCCCCGGGATCGGCCAGCAGGGGGCCGGACACCAGGGCGAGATCCCTGGCCAGGGCCCGGGACGTCGGCACGCCGGAGCGCGCCAGTTGTTCGGCCGCGCCGAGCAGCGACTCGAATGGCGTCGTGCCATAGCGCGCATGCAGCAGGAATAGCCCCCGCGCCATCATTGGCACCGCGGCCGGCCGATCGGCACCGGGCCCACGCGTGGCAGGCGCCAGCGGGGTGAACATTACCGCGTCCGGTTCGCCGCGGTTGGGCGACTTCGCGTCGGCAGCGTAAGCAATGCAGGCGCCGCCGCCTCCGAGGCCGGCACGCGACGGCAACGTGACCGCGAGCGTCAGGCCGACCGCGACCGCCGCATCCGCGGCTGTACCCCCGGCGGACAGGACTTCCCGCCCGGCAATCGCCGCGCGCGGTTCGTCCGCGACAACGCCGCCCAGGAATCCCCCCACATAGCCGAGCTGTCCGGGCTGCGGCCCGCCAGTGCCGAGGACCTTGTCGGTCGCCTTCTCGACCGTCGAGCAGCCGGGCAAGAGTACCAACAAACCCAGGAAAGCCCGCACCCCGAGCCGACAACTGCGACGTGGCCGCCTCGGTGCTAATGTTCCGGTGCGGAAGTTCGCTGCGCTTGGGTAGACCGTCCTGCGAACTTCCGCACCGCTAAGGACCCTAGCGTCCGATCGCGGCGAAGCGTAAGTCGCACAGCGATCATGACTTCCGCGTGAATCGGCCACTCCAAACCAAGTGCGACGTAACCCGCTTCGCTGATGCGCGATACTCGCAAGGCTTTGTTTTCTAGTGTGGTTTATGGTTCCAAAGTCCGCTCCGGCGCGGGCTTCACAGTGTGGCGGACTGCGGAACCACCACACTAGCTCGATCATCGTGCCGCGACCCATGCCATCCATCCCATCGGTCTCGCCTGTCCCCGGTTCGCCAGTCCACGGGACCGCGTCACGCCGTTAAGGGACCGTGCCATAGACGGACTCCGCATCAGCGGCAACCTGGCCGCTCGCTTTGACTTGCCAGCACGGCGGTTCCGGGGCTTAACCGGAGCCGCCGCTACACAGAGGAAACCAAGATGGATCGCATATCCCTGGCCACGTGCCTGACGCTGCTAATCTTGCTTTCGGCGCATGGGGCAAGCGGAGCCGAATTCACCTCAGCACAGCGGGCTGAGATCGTGGCGATCGTGCGTGATGCGCTGAAGCAGGATCCATCCATTCTGCGGGATGCGGTTGTCGCGTTGCAGGCGGATGACGGGGCGCGTAGCGAAGCGGCCACTCGTTCCGCGATCGCGCACGGACAGCTCGTGACGGCCAGCGATCCTGTCGTGGGCGATCCATACGGCGACGTGACGATCGTGGAATTCTTCGACACACGCTGTCCGTATTGCCGCAAGCTAGAGCCGGTGATGGACGGCTTCCTGGCCAAAGATAACAAGGTGCGGCTGGTCTATAAAGACCTGCCGATCCTGGGGCCCGCCAGCGTGTTGGGAACCAAGGCGCTGCTGGCGGCGCAGAAGCAGAATGCATACGCCAAGATGCGAGAGGCCGTCATGAAGCTGCCGCCTGACACAACGCTGGCGCAGATCGAAGCGGCCGCGCGCGGCCTTGGGCTGGACTGGGGCCGAATGGCGAAGGATATGGAGGATCCGGATGTTCAGGCGCGGATCGATGCGAATCTGAAGCTGGCGCATCGGCTTGGGATACAGGGGACGCCGGCTCTCGTGATCGGCAACGATCTCATACCTGGCGCGGTCGATCTGCCCGAGCTGCAGAAAGCGGTGGCCGAGGCGCGGCGGGGATGAGGCGTCAATCGATCAGACAAAGTCGTGGCGCCACCCGGGCAGCGCGTCCAACACTTGTATCGGCTAACAAACATCATGATGCGCCCGATTCTGACATCATACCGCTCGCCGCCACACTGCCGACTGCCATCCCCGACCCGATTTTGGGCGACCTGATCCCCCTGTGCCCTAAGGGCACGGGCGGTATCACACCGAACGAGGTCCGCGCCTTCCCCGCAAGTGGACAGAGCCCTCGACGCCAGTGGCCGGCTACAGCCGCACGGCTCTCAGGCGCAGGGCGTTGCTGACGACCGACACGGAACTCAGTGACATGCCCAGGGCAGCGACCATTGGGCTGAGCAGAATGCCGAACGCGGGATACAGGATGCCTGCGGCAATCGGCACGCCGAGGATGTTGTATGCAAAGGCGAAGGCCAGGTTCTGCCTGATGTTGCGCATGGTCATCCGGCTCAGTTTGCGCGCGCGGACGATGCCGGCCAGATCCCCCTTCACCAGGGTGATTCCGGCGCTCTGCATGGCGACCTCGGTTCCAGTTCCCATCGCGATCCCGACATCGGCTGCCGCCAGCGCCGGCGCGTCATTCACGCCGTCACCGGCCATGGCGACGATCCGGCCGCCCGCCCTCAGCTGTCTGACGATCCGGTGCTTCTCCGCCGGCAGCAAATCAGCATGAACACTCTTGATCCCGAGGGTTGCGGCGACCGCCTCGGCCGTTATGCGGTTGTCCCCCGTCAGCATCACGACTTCGATCCCATCCGCCCGCAGGTCTGCTACCGCGGACCGGGTGGTCGGCTTGATGGCATCAGCGATGGCAATAATGCCGACGGCTCGCTCATCCAGTCCGACGAACAAGACGGTAGCAGCGCCTCTGCGCAAAGCGTCGGCCGAAGCCGTCAATTCGCCTAAGGCCAGCCCCTGATCCTCCATCAGACCGGCATTGCCGAGACAAACCGATCGCCCGTCAACCATGCCTCTGACGCCTTTTCCGGTGACGGACGCGAAACCCGCAGCTTCGGTTATGGTGGCGCCCCTCGCTCGGGCTGCGCCCATGATGGCAGCGGCCAAGGGGTGCTCGCTCAATCGTTCCAAGCTCGCAGCCAACCCGAGCAGCTCGGTCTCAGACACTGTCGCGCTGGCAATGACACGAGTCACGCTCGGTTTGCCTTGCGTCAGCGTGCCGGTCTTGTCGATCGCCAATGTGTCGACCTTCTCCAGGCGTTCCAGCGCCTCGGCCGCCTTGATCAGAACGCCGACGCTGGCCCCCTTTCCGACCCCGACCCCGATCGACATCGGTGTGGCCAACCCCAGCGCACAGGGGCAGGCAATGATCACGACAGACACCGCCGCAACCAAAGCGTAGGCCAGCGCGGGCGGCGGGCCCCAGATCGCCCAGCCGCTAAACGCCAGCGCGGCGACAGCAAGCACAGCCGGAACGAACCAGCGGGCGACGACATCCGCCATGCGCTGGATTGGCGCCCGGCTGCGCTGGGCGTCGGCGACCATCGCCACGATGCGCGCCAACATGGTATCCGACCCAACCTTTTCGGCACGCATGATCAGGGAGCCGGTGCCGTTCACCGTGCCGCCTATCAGCCCGTCGCCAGGTTGCTTTGGCACCGGCATGGCTTCGCCGGTGACCATCGCCTCGTCCACGGCGCTGTCTCCCTCCAGCACCGCGCCGTCCACGGGAACGCCATCGCCGGGACGCAGGCGCAGCCGGTCGCCGACCTTGATCTGATCGACCGGAATTTCAGCGTCATCGTTGTTGTTGCGCAAGAGGTGGGCCGTCCTCGGCGCCAGCTTCAGCAAGGCGCGGATCGCAGCTCCGGTGCGCTCGCGGGCACGCAGTTCCATCACCTGTCCCAACAGAACCAGCACAGTGATAACGGCGGCCGCCTCATAATAGACCCGCACCGTCCCGCCGCTATCCCGAAACCCGGCCGGAAACAGGCCCGGCGCGAGGGTCGCGACCAGGCTGTAGAGGTAAGCTGCCCCCGTCCCCAGGGCGATCAGCGAAAACATATTGAGGCGGCGACTGACGACCGAGGTCCAGGCGCGCCGGAAGAACGGCCCGCCCGCCCATAGCACGACGGGCGTCGCGAGCACGAACTGGAGCCAAATATCAACGCGCGGCGCAACGAGATCGTGCAGGCCGAGGGCCGGGATGTGACCACACATCTCGAGGACGAACAGCGGCAGTGTGATCACAAGAGTGATCCAGAACCGCCTGGTCATATCGCGCAATTCGAGATTGGGCGCAGCGTCGGCGGATACCTGGACGGGCTCCAGAGCCATGCCACAGAGTGGACAACTGCCGGCCCCCTGCTGGCGGATTTCCGGATGCATCGGACAGGTGTAGGCCGCATCCGTGGTCGCCGGTGCCCGGGGCGTCAGGTATGCCGCGGGATCTGCCTCGAACTTCGTCCGGCAGCCGGCACAGCAAAAGTGAAAGCGCGTGCCCGCGTGTTCGAACTGGTATTTCGCTGTGGCCGGATTGACCTTCATCCCGCAGACCGGGTCGGCCACGGTTGCCGGCCCCAATATGGCACCATCTTCGTCAGCATGTCGGTGATCGTGCCGGTGACTGTCCACTGCTCGGCCTCCTGAATGTTCGATCCGATTGCCTCGGCCGGGCAGATGGGGCTTCCCACCATGGGAAGGTCAAGGGCAATTCGGATAAGCCTTGACCTTGAACCGGCCGGCACCTTCATGAGCAGGAGGCGAGGGTGCACATGAACATCGGCGAAGCGGCCAAGGCTTCAGGGATCAGCCCCAAGATGCTGCGCTATTATGAAAGCATCAGCCTGATACCGCAGGCCCGACGGACGGATTCGGGCTATCGGATTTACACTCTGAACGACGTAGACACGCTGCGGTTCATCAGACGCGCCCGCGAGTTCGGACTGCCCATGGATCGAGTGAAACTGCTGGTCGGGCTGTGGCAGGACAAGAACCGGCCCAGTCGCGAAGTGAAGGAAATTGCGATGCGCCAGATCGCGGATCTTGAATCCAAGATCAGCGAACTGACCGCGATGAAAAATGCCCTCGCGCAACTTGCGCAGGCCTGTCATGGCGACAGCCGTCCCGACTGCCCGATACTGAGTGATCTGGCTGGCGGTTCATTAGGATATAACAATGTAGACCGGCACTCGGCGGATATGCTGTGACCGGCTTCGTCGCGGGAGGCGAAGGCTGCTGGATCATGGCGGCAGGATCGTGAGCGCGGCGCGGCCGCGTATTCGCGCCGCGGCCAAGCAGAAGAGCGGCCAAGCAGAAGAATATGACCAGATCATTTCATAACGTCTTCAAACCTGGACTTCTGATCATACTGTTGCTTCTGGCCTGAGCAACATGGTGGCTGACCGGCATATGGCTCGATTATGAGACGAAATCCGAAGTACAGCGCGTCCAGCGCGAAGCCGATCCGCGGCTGGTTGGCTTCACCAGTGACTTCGAGCGATCGCTCGCCTACATCCGCTCTGTGCCGGTCGTCATAGCGAACGAGCCGGTGGTCAAAACGACGTTGGCTACCCCGGCAAGCAACGGCGCCACCCTGGCAGACTCCTCGATGACGCGCCAGCATGGCGGCACGGGTCTGGGCCTGGCGATTTCCCGTCGGATCGTTGAGATCATGGGTGGGGAGATCAGTGTCGAAAGCGCGGTTGGTGAGGGCAGCCGGTTCTGGTTCTCGATCCCCTCAGTCGTATCAGCGGTCACGATTTAGCGTCGTCCGACCAACGTGCGCTCGCCGGCCTGCGTGTGCTGTTGGTGGACGACAACCCGACTAGCCTCGACATCACCCGCCAGCAAATCGAGGGGCGGGAGGCCGGATCGCTGTCGCGCGCGACGGGGCCAGCGGGCTCAAGATGACACGCGCCGCGGCCGCCGCCTGCGAGCCATTCGACGTCGCGCTGCTGGACCATCAGATGCCAGGCAATCCAGGCTATGAGATGGCAGCGCAGATCCGATCGGACCCCACGCTGGCCGGGATGAGGGTGATCCTGGCGACATCCCAGCCATCGGCGAGCCCGCGCGCCGAGGCGGCCAGCGTCGGCGTCGCCTACGTCCTTGCTAAGCCAATCCGGCAGCGCATGCTGATCGCGCAAATCCAGGAGTTGGTGCGTGGCAAGAAGGCGCCTGAAGCCTGGGCGGTGGCGCCCGCGCGGCCTGGGCTGGCCGAAGGTCAGCCGCCGTTTCGCGTTCTGGTGGTCGATGACGTTTCGGTCAATCGCCATCTGGCGGTTGCGATGCTGACCACGGCCGGACACGTGGTGGAGGTCGCGGCCGATGGTCTAGGGGCCATCGAGATGATCAAATCCGCTGACTACGATCTGGTCCTGATGGATGTGCAGATGCCAAAGATGAACGGCGTCGCCGCAACCGCCGCAATTCGCGGTCTGCCTGGAGCAAAATCGGCGGTACCGATCATCGCCATGACTGCTAATGCCATGGAGGGCGACCGGGAGAACCTGATCGCTGCCGGGATGAACGGCTATATTTCCCAGCCGTTCACTCTGGTTCAGCTAACGGAACTCGTGAACCGGTGGCAGAAGCACCGGGTCCCGCTTTGAGCGATCACATCGCCAGGTATCCGCCGTCGACATAGAGTTCCGCCCCGGTCACATACGACGCCTCGTCCGACGCCAGGAACAGGACTGCATTAGCGACCTCGTCCACCGCGCCCGCGCGGCCGAGCGGCACCGACTTCAACATTTTGGCCCGGACCGTTGGGTCGGCTGTGGCGCCGGATGTGCGCATCGGCGGCATCAGGCCAGGATGCACGGAGTTGCAACGGATCCCGTCCTTGCCGAACTGCACCGCGGTTGATTTGGTCATGATCCGCACCGCGCCTTTGGCGGCATTGTAGCTCATGTGCACGAAGGTCTGGCCGACGACGCCCGAGATCGAGGACAGGTTGACGATCGACCCACCCCCGTTCTTCTGCATCTGCCGAACCGCCGCCGCGGTGCCGAGGAAAACGCCGGTGCTGTTCACCGCCATCACCCGTTCCCACAGCGCCGAATCGAGCATGTCGTTGGTCGCGCTGCCGCTGATACCGGCATTGTTGACCAGGATGTCCAGCCGGCCGAACGCGGCAACGGTGGCGTCCACGACTTTCTTCCAACCTGCCTCGTCGGTCACGTTCAGCGCCATGAACAGGGCCTTGCCGCCCGCCTCGTTGACGGTGTCGGCGACTATCTTGCCTTCTTCCTCCAGCATGTCGGCAATGACGACGGCGGCACCCTCCTTGCCGAAGCGCCTGGCTGTCGCCGCGCCCATGCCCGACGCCGCACCGGTGACGATGGCGACCTTTCCCGCGAGACGCATGTCCGTTGCCTCCTGTTGACGTTGGGCTGAGACTGCCATTGTCGGCAGAACTTGGCTACCAGATGGTAGAATCGCGGTGATGAGACGATGCAAGACGTGCGCTTCCGCGCCGCATCCTCGCTGAATACGCTATAGTAAGCTTCTGCGTGTGGACAGGAACTCCTCCACGGCCGAGACGAGCGCGTCACACTCCCCGTCACCGATCGGCAGGGAGACCGTCAACATGCCTCGCCGGGCCAGCCAGATGCGGTGGGCGATCATGTCGAAGAAGAACAGTTCCTTCAGTTTGGGATTGACCGTAGCGGCGGCTGCAGGACTGTTGACCGGATCGCGCGTCATGTGAACCGCCAGCATCGATCCGATGCCGGTAAATTGGACCGGGGCGTCGGCTGCCCGGCACAGCGCATTCAGCCTGTTCCGGAGCGTTTCCCCTCGGTCGTTCAGCGCGAGGGCAGCCTGTGGCGTATAGACATCCGTCAGTCCGGTCAGGCCAGCCGTCATCGTCAGCACGTTGTTGTTGAACGTGCCGGCGTGTGGGAGTGCGTCAGGTCGTCTCGGATCGAACAGATCCATGATATCGGCGCGGCCGCCGAAGGCGCCAAACGACATGCCGCCGCCGAGGTATTTTCCGAGCGTCGTCAGATCGGGCTTGACGCCCGTGATGGATTGCAGGCCGCCCGGGGCCAGGCGAGATGTCATCACCTCATCAAGAATCAACAGGGCGCCAACCCGGGATGTTGCCTGCCGCAGCATCGTCAGGAAGTCGGACGACGCCGGGATGCAGCCGCCGCTACCGATCATCGGCTCTAGAATCACCAGCGCCAGGTCGTCAGTGATCAGATTTTGGGTCCGTTCGACGTCGTTGTATGGCGCGACCACGTACTCAAAAGGGGCATTGATCGGAGATCCGCCGGCGGCAAAACCGAAAACGGCGCCGTGGTAGCTGCCGTCAAACACCAGCACCCTCTTGCGCCGCGTGAACACTCGAGCGAGGGAGATGGCCAGCAGGTTGGCCTCGGTGCCGGAGTTGGTGAAGCGCACGCGCTCCAGTCCGAACCGCTCGCAGATGGCGTGAGCGAAACGCGCCTCGGTCGTGTTGCAGGCACCGAAGCTGATGCCGTTGTCCAGGGCGCGGTCGAGTGCCGCGCGGATGACCGGGTGCGAGTGGCCGTAGAGGCCGGCGGTGTATTCCCCGAGAAAGTCAATGAATTCGCGGCCGTCCGCGTCCCATAGGCGACAGCCTTCCGCGCGGGTCATGGCGAGTGGAAACGGAGCGTAGTGAAGGACTGTACGAGTGTTGCCGCCGGGCATGACCGTGGTGGCCTCGACGTAGCGGGCGAGGCTGCGCGGGGCGCTGGTGACGTAGGCTTCCTTCGCCTCGTTCAGCGCCGCGTCGATGTCGGTGTTGCGCAGGGCGATATCGGTCATGGGTGTGGTCCGGATGGGGCATGCTGAGTTCTGGATGCAGCTTGCAAAGGCTTCGCCTATGGGGTCAACGATTGGCTAACGATCCGCGCCGCAAGCAGGCGGATTGGCAAGTGCCGTGCCTCGGCTTCCAGCGGCGCAAGTTCCACCCAGATGCTTCATCAGAGTTTGACTTTATAGTGGGGGTACGAATACACCGATTGTTAAAATATTCTTTCCGTCGCCGGGTCGCTTCTGATTCTGTGTTTCCTCGGGTAGCCCGCCAGGCCCGGCCGGTACGGTGAGCTAGAAAGTACTGCACAACAAAACGGTAAAGGAGGGCAAATAATGCGATATTTCGACTTAGATACGGTAGTCTCAGCCCGGCGTCGCGGTTTGTTTGGTCGCCTGGCCGGCACCGCGGCAATCGGGATTGCTGGTCTGAGATCCGCGCGCGCGGAGACCGACGCCCCACGGCCGGACAGCCCGCAGTGGCCAGGCAAGCTAACGGGACGCCATCGCCAGGTCGTCGATGCCTATGACGTTAACTCCGGCTTCCCACTTGCATTCGCACTCACTTTCCTAATTACCAACCCGGCTCCGGGTGAGGCGACAGCGGTTGTCGTCCTGCGTCACGGGGCGTTTCCGATCGCGCTCAACAGCGCAATGTGGTCGAAATACAAGATCGGCGAAGCATTCAAGATCGTCGATCCGGAGACCAAGGCGCCGGCCCAGAAAAACCCTTTCCTGCAGCCCAAGCCTGGCGTTTTGGTGGTGGAGGATATGGCTGTTGACCGGCTGCTGGCGAAAGACACGATCTTCGGCGCATGCAACATCGCGCTTGTCGTCATGAGCAAAATGCTTGCTGGTAATGCCGGTGTCAGCGCGGACGAGGCGGCAAAGGAATGGGCCGCCAACGTAGTACCTGGGATCACGATCATCCCGTCAGGGGCTTGGGGTGTTAACCGGGCGCAGGAAGCCGGCTGCACTTACTGCTCGGGCGGCTGAGCGGGAAGCTGGGACGCCCGCCGTCACGACGGCTACACCCGCCGCACGTTCCAGAACACAAACTGTCCTGGAATGATCCCGCTGATGTCGTCTCGGCAGGCTGTGCGACCGAAATACTGCCCGGTCGGAGCGTACGGCACTAGTTCCAACGCTTTCGCCTGAATTTCCGCGGCGATCTTCTGCTGCGATGGCAGGTCCGGCGCCTCCAGCCAAGCGTCGATCAGTGACTGCACCGGCCGCAGATCGGGCCATCCGAACCAGGCCTTTGCGCCGTTCGAGCGCAGCGTCTGGTTGGTGACCGGGGTCGCCATGTCCAGCCCGGACCATGCGGTGATGAACATGTTCCAGCCGCCTTTGTCTGGAGGCGCCTTGCTGGCGCGGCGTTGCACCAGCGTGCCCCAGTCCATCACCGCGAGATCGACCGTCATGCCCAGCTTCTGCATCAGGTCCATCGCCACGTTGCACTGGGCGGTCTGCGCGACCTGGTCACTGGCGGACATCAGGACGATCCGCTCGCCTTGATAGCCGGCGTCGCGCAGCGCCTTGCCCAGCGTGGCGGGGTCGGCCTTCGGGGCGGTGATAATGTCCATGCCGGCGCTGGTCGCCATTGGCGTTTTTGGGGTGAAGATGCCGATGCCGTCGCGCCACATCCTCGGATCGGTGCCCGCCGCGGCGGTCATGAAATCGGCTTGTGAGATGGCCCTAAGAATCACCCGCCGAACAGCGGATTTGTCGAACGGGGGATACAGGTGGTTGAAGACCGCGGTGCCGATGGTGCCTAGCGGGCCGTTGGCCTCGGTGCGGACACCAGCGTTGCGATCCAGCATGGGCAGCAGGTCGTTGGGTGGGTTCTCCCACCAATCCACCTCGCCGTTTTCCAGTGCCGCCGCCGCGGTGGCGGGATCTGGCATGACCGTCCACTCGATGCGGTCGAAATTGACGATTTTCGGACCGGCCAGCCAGTCCGTGGTCCCCGTCGGGCGCGGGACGTAGTCGGCGTTGCGGGCGTAGACAACCCTGCTGCCGACCACACGTTCGGAGCCGACGAAGCGGAAGGGGCCGCTGCCGACGACCTCCTTGATCGCTTGGAATGGGTCGGTACTGGCGAGGCGTTCTGGCATCACCACCAGGGCCGGCGGGCCGATCTTGGCCAGACAGTTCAGCACCAGACTGAAAGGCCTCGTCAGCCGAATGGTGAAGCGGTGATCATCCGGTGCCGCCATTTCCGCCACGCGGGCGAGCAGCGCTTGCCCCATCGGGTCGCGTGCCGCCCAGCGTTTGATGGAAGCGACGCAATCCTGGCCGCGCACGGGTTCACCATCATGGAAGCGCAGGCCGTCGCGAAGGGTAAAAATCCAGAGGCGGCCATCGTCCTCGATGCTGTGGCCTTCCACCATTTGAGGCTGCGGTTGTAGGTTGCTGTCGATGCCAAAGAGCTGATCCCACACCATCGTAGCGTGGTAGCGGGTGATGTAGGCAGTGGTCAGGACAGGATCGATGACGGTCAGGTCGGCCTGTGGTACGTAACGCAACAGGCGTGGTTTAGTCCGGGCAAGTGCGGGTCGAGTGAGCGCTGACGCCGCGGCTGTTCCAGCCAGGAAGCTTCGTCGTTGCATGTCGAGTCTCCTCGGGTGCGCGGATTATCAAGCAAAGCGGGGGCCAGCGCGGTTTGACGCCAAGGGCCGGTGCCTGTACGCCGCCGGGTCATGACAATTGTCCGCCTCCTGGCTGACGACCTGACCGGCGCGCTGGATACGGCGGCGGAATTCGTTGCCCTGGCCGGCGAGATGCCGGTGGTCTGGGCGCTTGACGGCCAAATGAAGCTGCAGGGAAGCGCCGGACTGGACAGTGGCACTCGCGAGCTTGGCGCTTCGGCGGCGGTCGTCGCGGTTGGCGGGCTTCTGGGGCTTCTCGAAGGTGCTGACATCGCTTTCAAGAAGATCGACAGCCTGTTGCGCGGACCGGCCCTTGACGAAATAGCCGCTTGCGCCCGAGCAGGCCTCTGGCGGTCTTGTGTACTGGCGCCGGCTTTCCCGTATCAGGGCCGAGTAACGCGGGCGGCGCGGCAATACGCACGTAGTGCCGAGGAATGGACGGCGGTCAGTGCTGATTTGGTGGCCGGGTTGCGCGCGCGGGGCGTGCCGGCAGTAAACGGTACCGCAGATGTCGATTTGCCATCCGGCGTCAGCGTGTTTGATGCGGAATCGGACGCGGACCTGCGGCGGGTCGTCTGGACGGTGCGGCGATGCACCGAGGGCATTTTGTGGATCGGAACGGGCGGCCTGGCGCAGGCGCTGGCCGCGGGTCACGGCCAGCCGGCACCGAAACCGCTGCCTCGCCCGGTCCTGGGCGTGTTCGGTTCAGACCAGTCGGTCACCGCGGGCCAGCTTGCTGCCTGCGAAGAACACTGGCTCGATATCGAGGCAGAGGCGATCGATGCGATTCCTGGGCGGCTGGATAAGGCAGGTCTGGCGCTGGTGAGCTTTCGCTTGCCGCTGGCGACCCCGCGGGCGATGGCCGCCGCGCGGATTGCCGCCGGGATCAAACGGCTAATCGATCGAGTGGATCCGCCGGGCACCGTCGTGGTGGCAGGCGGCGAGACGTTACGGAGTCTTTGTGATGCGGCTTGCGCAACCAATCTTCTGGTGCAGGGACGCCTGGTGCCCGGGGTTCCACGGTCGATCATCCAAGGCGGGCCGTGGCATGGCGTCACAGTCGTGTCTAAGTCAGGGGCATTCGGACATCCCGCGCTGTTGCGCGAACTGATCCTCGAAAGGACAGATCCATGACCCCCCTTCCCCTCGCCATTACCATGGGTGATCCCGCCGGCATCGGCCCGGAGATCATCGTCAAGGCCGCGGCGGAGCTAAGGTCGCGGCTTCGGAGCGGGGAACTGCGGATTGTCGTGGTCGGCAGCAACGATGCGCTGGAGCGGGCACGCCGGCAGTTTACGCCGGACCTCGCGCTGCCGGCGGTGACAACGGACGACACGGACTGGCCCGCGCTTTGCGCGCTGCGAGCCGGCCCCGAGGGTGAACCGATCCTGCCTGGCCAGTTGTCCTCCGACGGCGGACGGTTCGCGTTTCAGGCGGTCGATCGGGGGGTGCGCCTGGCGATGGACGGACGTATCGCAGGCATTGTCACCGCACCTCTGAACAAGGAGGCGCTCAACAAGGCCGGATACCACTATCCCGGCCATACCGAGATGCTGGCCGAACTGACCGGCGTCAAAGGCTCCTGCATGATGCTGGCGCATGGCAACATGCGGGTCAGCCACCTGACCACGCATATCGCACTGGAGGACGTGCCGAAGCGCGCGACCGCCGAACGGCTGCGCCGGGTGATCGACCTGACAGATGATGCGTTGCGCCGGCTGAAGCTTGGCCGCGCCCGCATTGCCGTGGCGGCGCTGAACCCGCACGCCGGCGAGGGCGGCTTGTTCGGGCGGCACGACATCGATGTCGCTGAACCGGCGATCGCCAAGGCGAGGGTGGACGGGCTGGACGTGGTCGGCCCGGTGCCGGGCGACACGGTGTTCGTCAAGCTGCGTGCCGGGCAATATGACGCAGTGATCGCCAACTATCACGACCAAGGTCACATCCCGGTCAAGCTGCTCGGATTTGAGATCGACCCTGCCACCGGGCGGTGGGATGCGCTGTCCGGGGTGAATATCACGTTGGGGTTACCGATAATCCGCACATCTGTCGATCACGGCACTGCGTTCGACATTGCCGGCAAAGGCATCGCCAATGCGCGCAGCATGGTTGAAGCAATCGAATATGCTGAGCGTCTGGCCGCTGCGTGACGCCGGCTGTGTGACCCTGGCGAGACGCTGCCGGCCGTCATACTGTGCGATGCCATTGATCAAGGACCCTCGGCATGGACCTGAAAGACCACATCCGCGGCATTCCCGATTTCCCGAAGCCGGGGATCCTCTTCTACGACATCTCCACCCTGCTGCGGGACGCTGACGCCTGGCAAGTTGCGATGGGCCGGATGGCCCGTGCAGTGCGGGCTTACATGCCTGATCTGGTAGCCGGCGTGGAGAGCCGAGGATTCCTGGTCGCCGCGCCGCTGGCGCTGAAATTGGGCTGCGGGTTTATCATGATCCGCAAGCGCGGCAAGTTACCAGGCGAGACGGTCGGTCTGAATTACGCCCTGGAATACGGCGAGGATCGGGTGGAGATCCAGGCCGATGCGGTGCAGCCCGGCCAGCGCGTGGTGGTGGTGGACGATCTGCTGGCCACGGGTGGGACAATGGCTGCCGGGATCGCCCTGCTGCGGCAAGTCGGCGGAATTGTCCCCGCCGCGGCGGCCCTGATCGAACTGAGCTTTCTGCACGGCCGCAAGCGCCTGGATGTGCCCTGCGAGGCCCTCGTTTCGTATGACGAGTAAAACCCAGAGATCCGGGATCGAGCCAAGTATAAAACGCCCACATTGCACGCTGTGTCGCCAGAGGTTAGCGTCATATTGGAGGCGATGTAGCCAGTTGGTACGGGAAAGCGAGGATCGCCGGGCATTGCGATGCGGTGGCAAAACGCGCCGCAACCACCCGACCGCGAGGGAGGTATGTTGGTTGCGGCGAACCCGCACACGTTCGACGGTTCGGGACGGAAAATTCTTCCGACGCAGAGCCACCTGGGCGGCTCGATGCCGACGGCACTTGCTAAACTGAAAAGCGGCCAGTCGATTGGTGCGATAATGGACTGGGCACGCGACGAACTGGAAGGACTTGCCTGCTGACCTGGACCTGGCGCGCCGGCAACGACCGGCTCGTTAAGGGACTGGATGGGTTTTGGGAGGTAACTGGGAATGGCAGACGGTACGAGCATCCCGATCGGTGTGATGGCACCCGGCAAAGCCAGGGCTCGAGGAAACTCGCTGCACCGCTTCGCGCAAAAGCGATCGACCACCGGATTTCTGCTGTGCCTGCCGTTAATTCTGCTGATCGCCGGATTGGTCGTCTATCCGGCATTCTACGGGATCTACCTGAGTATGCTGAACAAGAAGATGACCACTTTTGTTGGTCTCGGCAACTTCCAGTTCCTGCTCAGGCGCCACACCTTCCAACTGGTGATTTTCCAGAGTTGCCTGTTTGCAATCACCGCGGTCGTATTCAAGGCACTGATCGGTTTCGTCCTGGCGCACCTGATGCACAACATCGGCGGCAGGAACCAGCGCATCTGGCGCGGTCTGTTGCTGGTGCCGTGGGTCATCCCGCTGGCGCTGTCCACACTGACTTGGTGGTGGCTGTTCGACCCGTCCTACTCCGCGTTCAACTGGGTGCTCAATCGGTTCGGGATAGCAAGCGTGCCGTGGCTGGGGGTGGGCTGGATCGCGCGGTTCTGCACCATCGCGGTCAATGTCTGGTTCGGCACACCGTTCTTCATGATCATGTACCTGGCGGCTTTGAAGTCGGTGCCGGAGCAGCTTTTCGAGGCAGCGGCGATCGACGGCGCCACCGGTTTGCAGAAGCTGTTCTTTGTCACGCTACCGATGATGCGCAACATCATCGCGATTACCGTACTGTTCAGCCTGATCGTGACGTTCGCCGATTTCGACATTGTGCGGATCCTGACCTCCGGCGGGCCGCAGGACATGACTCATGTTTTCGCGACCTATGCCTTCCAGATCGGCATCCAGTCGGGTGACATACCACTCGGTGCGGCCGACAGCCTGTTCATGTTCCCGATTTTGGCCTTCGCCGCATTTTTCGTGCTGCGCGGCGTGACCAGGCGCACCAAGGAGATCGCCACATGAGCGCGACGACCGCCGAGCGGCGAATCGCGGTGGCGGCGGCGCGTAAGCACAGTTTGCACCGCAGCCGGATGTGGGCGCTGTGGGGCAGCTACGCGGCGCTGGGCGTGTTCGTCGTGATGTTCCTGTTACCGCCGTTCTATACGCTGATGACCAGCCTGAAGTCGTCGGCGGAGATCTCCGCACAGGTCGGCAGCCCCTGGATCACGCATCACCCGACGCTGGAGAACTTCTGGTATCTGATCACGTATCCGAATTTTCAGAGGTATTATCTGAACACGGTGATCGTCACCGTGCTGACCGTGGGTATATCGATGGTGATCTCCGTGCTGGCGGCGTTCAGCCTGTCGCGCATGGGGTTCTGGGGCAGCCAGGCGCTTTCGACTGGGGTTTTCCTGGTCTACCTGGTTCCCGCATCACTGCTGTTCATCCCGCTGTTTCAGATCGTCGGCTGGCTTGGCCTGATCAACAATTTCTGGTGCCTGGTGCTGCTGTATCCGACCGGGGCGGTGCCGTTCTGTACCTGGATCATGATCGGCTATTTCAGTTCGATTCCGCGCGAACTCGACGAGGCGGCTTTGATCGACGGTGCCGGCTATCTGCAGATGCTGTGGAGGATTTTCATCCCCGTGGCGATGCCTGGGATCATCGCGGCGACGATCTTCGCCTTTACCGTGTCATGGGGGGCCTTTCTCTATCCGCTGGCGTACCTCTACACGTCCAACCAGATGGTACTGACCGTCGGAATCATTTCTGACCTGATCCGAGGAGACGTGTTCCAGTGGGGCAAGATCATGGCCGCGTGCCTGCTGGCGTCCTTGCCGCCGATCGTCATCTACGCCTTTCTGATGGACTACTATGTGGCGGGCCTCACGGCCGGGGCCACCAAGGGCTGAAGTCTCAAAGCAAACCGCCAACTGAGGAACAACCATGGCCGAAGTCTCCGTCCGCAACGTCGTCAAGGAATTCGAAGGTGGCGTTCAAGCGGTCAAAGGCATCGACCTGGATATCGCCGACCATGAATTCGTCGTGCTGGTCGGTCCATCCGGCTGCGGGAAGTCGACCACCCTGCGTATGATCGCCGGGCTGGAGGAGATCACCGGCGGCGAGATCTGGATCGATGGCGATGTGGTCAACGATGTTCCACCACGCGACCGTGACATCGCCATGGTGTTTCAGAACTACGCGCTGTATCCGCACATGAGCGTTTTTGACAATATGGCGTTCGGACTGAAACTGCGGAAGTTCGCCAAGGACGAGATCAGGCGCCGGGTCGACGAAGCCGCCCGGATCCTGGATATCGCTCCGTTACTAGATCGAAAACCCCGCGCGCTTTCAGGTGGCCAGCGGCAGCGGGTAGCGATGGGACGCGCGATCGTGCGCAACCCGAAGGTCTTTCTGTTTGATGAGCCGCTGTCGAACCTGGACGCCAAGCTGCGCGTGCAGATGCGGACCGAAATCAAGAAAGTTCATCAGACGGTTCGCACCACAACGGTCTATGTTACTCACGATCAGATCGAAGCGATGACCTTGGCTGACCGGGTCGTTGTCATGAACGGCGGATCCATCGAGCAGGTCGGCACGCCGCACGACCTTTACCATCACCCGGTGACTCGCTTTGTTGCCGGGTTCATTGGGTCTCCGGCAATGAACTTTCTGCCGTGCCGAGTCCAGGATGGTGCAAACGGCGGATTGGCGGTGCGGGTTACCGACTCCATTACGGTACCGGTTCCCCCGGCTCGGTTGGACCGTTACAGTCCCTATAAGGGCAGGGACATGGTTCTCGGTCTCCGGCCGGAGCATCTGTTTGAACACCACGAGCAGGGCAAACCCGGGTGGACGCGGGTTGACCTGCCGGTCGATGTGGTTGAGCCGATGGGCATGGAAACCATGGTGCATTTTTTTATCGACGGCGCCCCGGTTTGCGCCCGTGTCGATCCGGCTACCCATGCCGCTCCCGGCGAGATGCTGCCGCTGACGGCGGATTTGAACCAGATGCACCTGATGTTGCCTGATACCGGGAAGGTGGTCTGACGACGCCCGGGCTTGCCAGCCCGGCTCGTGCCGGCTTCGTCGCTTCGGTGAAGATGGGTTGACAGGCGAATTCCCCTGCCCTTTCTGCAATCGAGGTCCGTCGCGAAGGCGCATCATGGCATACGAAACCACCACCGTACCCGCGGATGTCCTGCGCGACTTCGTCGCTGACATTTTTGTCGCTGCGGGCTGCGAGCGGCCCGAAGGCAAGCGGATCGCGCAACATTTGCTGTCAGCGAACCTGACGGGCCATGACAGTCACGGCGTCATCAGGACACCGCGATACATCATCTGGCTGCAAGAGGGAAAGGTCAGGGCCGGCCAGACGCTGTCTGTGGTGCACGAGACGGCCACGCAGGCGATTCTCGACGGCAATTATGGGTTCGGTCAGACGATCGGGCCGCTGGCGGTCGATTTCGGCGTTGCCAAGGCAAAGCAGGCCGGCATAGCGGCGGTCGGGCTGCGCAATTCCGGACATATCGGACGCATTGGCGACTGGGCCGAGCGGGCGGCTGAGTCCGGGCTGATCTCGATCCACTTCGTTAACGTTCAGGCGGGTGAACTCGTGGCGCCGTTTGGCGGCGTGGACCGGCGGTTCTCCACCAACCCGATCTGCATCGGCGTGCCCACAGGCAAGGGGCCAATCATCCTGGACTTCGCCACGTCCCTGGTGGCCGAAGGCAAGGTTCTGGTTGCTTCGAACGGCGGCAAACCGGTGCCGCATGGCGCGTTGATCGAGCCGTCGGGGCAATTGTCCGCCGACCCGCGGACGCTGTACGGGCCGATCGAGGGCACGCATGTCCGCGATTCGGCGAACGGCGCCGGGGCGTTGCGCGCGTTCGGCGAACACAAGGGTTCGGGTCTGGCCTTGATGTGCGAGTTGCTGGCGGGATGTTTGACCGGCGGCGGCACCTCGGGACCTATTCCGGGCGGCAAGCGCGGACGGATCGCCAATGGGATGCTGTCACTCTACTTATCGCCCTGCGGCTTCGGCACCACCGGGTTCGAAGAGTCGGTGCAGGAGTACGCCCGATATGTGAAGGCCTCGCGGCCAGCCGAGGCCGGCGGCGAGGTGCTGATCCCAGGCGAGCCCGAGGCCCGCACACGCGAAGAACGGCGGCGAAACGGCATACCGCTTCAGGTCGAGACCTGGGCGGCAATCTGTGACACCGCGCGGGGGTTGGGCTTGAGCCCGCCGGCGGTGGCAATGCCCAACGCTTAATCCCGATCGCGGTCGGCGGCTTCCGCGCTGCGGGAAAAGGACCCCGAGCAGCGGCGCCTTGCGCGATTCAGCGCCGACCTGTTCGCGGTTCGGCGCCAAGCGGTATAACGGGCGTCCTATTGCTGAATCCTGACAAGTCTTTAATTTCAGTTTGCGCCTGATTCGGCGCTCTGCCCCGAGGACCCCGCCTGATGCGACTTCTCGCCTATTTTCCGCTTGCGCTTCTGCTGTCGATCACGCCGCCTGCTCACGCGCAGATGCCGAGCGGACCGCCGTCAGTGGGCGTTGTGCGGGCCCAGCAGACCGCTATCACCGAGACGTCGGAATTCATTGGCCGTGTGCAGGCAATCGACCGGGTTGCCTTGACAGCACGGGTCACGGCTTTCATCGACCAGCGGTTGTTCACCGAAGGCGTCGAGGTCAAACAGGGCGATCTGTTGTACCGCCTGGAACGCGCGCCGTTCGAGGCCGCCGTGCAGCAGCAGGAAGCGGCTGTCGCCGATACCAGTGCGCGTCTGGCAAATGCCAATATCCAACTCTCGCGGGCGCAATCGCTGTTGGCGACGCCGGCCGGACAGCGGTCCAATGTGGATGACGCGGTTGCCAATCAGCGGTCACTGGCAGCGCAGGTTCTGTCGGCGCAGGCGCAACTTCGGGCGGCACAGATCAATCTGGATTACACCGAGATCCATGCCGCCGTCGCCGGCAAGATCAGCCGGACCAACATCACTGTCGGCAATGTCGTGTCGCCGAGTTCGGGACCGCTGGCGACCATCGTCAGTCAGGATCCGATGTATGTGTTGTTCCCGGTGGCGTCTCGGGCCCTGACGGAATTGCAGAAGCGCTATGCCAACAGGGGCGGCACCAATGCGGTGGTCGTGAAGCTACGGCTGCCGGACGGCACAATGTATGAGCACAGCGGAAAAATCGATTACGTTGATCCGACGGTTTCCTCGTCGACCGATACTGTCCTGCTGCGGGCCCGAATTGCCAACCCGGCCCGCGGCAAAGTCGCTACCGGCCAGCCGGTCGAACGGCCGTTGTTCGACGGCGCGTTCGTCACTGCCTTGCTCGAAGGCATCGAACCGGTCATGGCTCTTGGCATTCCCCGCAAGGCCGTGCTGTCCGACCAGCAGGGCGACTACGTCTACGTGGTTGGCGCCAACAACAAGGTGGAGCAGCGGCGTATTCAACTGGGCCAGTCCACCCCAACCACCGCCGTTGTCGCGGGCGGTTTGAAGGAGGGTGAGATGGTCGTGTCCGAGGGTATCCAGCGCGCGCGGCCCGGTATCGAGGTGAGCCCCGGGCCGGCCACGCCGCCACCGGAGCAGAACGTAGGAAAGTCGTAGCATGATTTCCGGCGTTTTCGTCGACCGCCCACGGCTGGCCATCGTCATCGCGATTTTGCTGACACTCGCCGGGGCGCTGTCATTGCTGCGCATTCCGGTCTCGCAGTTTCCCGATATCGTCCCGCCGCAGGTGACCGTCTCCGCCACGTTTACCGGCGCGTCCGCCGCGGTGGTGGAGGCGACCGTCGCACAGCCGCTGGAAGCGGCGGTCGTTGGCGTCGACAAGATGATCTACATGAAGTCCAACAGCGCGAATGACGGCAGCTACACGCTGACTGTAAGTTTCGAGCTGGGCACCAATCCGGATGTCAACACCGTCAATGTGAACAACCGGGTGCAGCAGGCGATCGCGCGCCTGCCGCCGGAGGTTCAGCGGAACGGACTGACCGTGCGTAAACGCTCCTCGGCGATTCTGGAATTTCTCCAGTTCTACAGTGAAGGCGGCAAATATGATCCGCTGTTCATCAGCAACTATGTAACCATCAATGTCCTCGACCGCTTGAGCCGGGTGCCCGGTGTCGGCGACACGACCTTGTTCGGCCGGCTAGACTATTCGATGCGCATATGGTTCGACGTTGACCGGCTGACCTCGCTGAACCTTTCGCCGTCAGACGTCATCGCCGTTATCCAATCGCAGAATGTCCAGGCCGCGGTTGGACGGATCGGTGCCAGGCCGACCCCCGACGCGACGCAGTTTCAGCTCAACGTGCAGACCCAGGGCCGGCTGACAACCCCCGAACAGTTCGGCGATATCGTCATCCGGGCAAATCCGGATGGTTCGCTACTGCGCATTCGCGATGTGGCGCGAACCGAACTGGGGGCGGCAAACAGCGATACGTTAAGCCGACTGAACGGCAACCCAGCGGTTTCGATCGGCATCTACCTCGCGCCGGGTGCTAATGCGGTGCAGACCTCGACCCGTGTGAGTGCTGCGCTGGACGAACTGTCCACACGCTTTCCGGAGAGCATCAAGGCGCGGGTCTTCTATGACAGCAGTTCGTTCGTTTCGGACACGATCACCGAGGTGATCAAGACGCTGGGGATCGCCTTTCTCCTGGTCGTCGCCGTGGTGTTTGTCTTCCTCGGCACCCTGCGCGCGACGATCATTCCGATGGTGGCAATCCCGGTCAGTCTGATCGGCACATTTGCGGTGCTGCTGGCGTTCGGCTTCTCCGCCAACACCATCTCGCTGCTTGCACTGGTGCTGGGGATCGGTGTCGTCGTGGATGACGCGATCGTAGTGGTGGAGAACGTCGAGCGGGTGATGGCGGAGGAGCCGAACCTGTCGCCGCAGGAAGCGACGAAGAAGGCGATGAACCAGATCACCGGACCGGTCATCGCGATCTCTTTGGTACTGTTGTCGGTGTTCGTTCCGGTCGCGTTCATTCCGGGCTTGTCGGGGACCTTGTTCCGCCAGTTCGCGGTCACGATCAGCACGTCCATGCTGCTGTCGGCGATCATTGCGTTGACCCTGTCGCCGGCCCTGTGTGCGTTGTTCCTGCGCCATCGTCCGCGGCCGCGGGGCCCGGTTGGCTGGATGCTGATCGGGATCGACAAGGTCAGGGACGGATATGCCGGTGTGGTGAACCGGCTGTTGCGGCTAGCGATCCTGTCGGTTCTGGTCATCGCCGCCGCGGGCGCCGGGATCCTGATGCTGGGCAGGATCACGCCCACCGGATTTCTGCCCGAAGAAGATCAGGGCGCGATTTTCACCGCCGTGCAATTGCCTGATGGCGCGTCGGTCGAGCGCACCCGCAACGTGGTCGAACAGGTGGAAAAGCTGATCCGACCGATGCCGCAGGTCGAGGCGGTGCTGTCGATTGTCGGATTCTCCTTGCTGGACGGAGGCAATCAGCCGAACGCCGCGTTCCTGGTGACACGGCTCAAACCGTTCCGAGATCGAACCGGTCCGAATGACGGGGTACGAGCAGCGATCGGCCGGATCTTCGGCGGGGCGCAACACATCCGCTCGGCGACCGTGTTTCCGTTTAACCTGCCGCCGATCATCGGACTCTCCACCAGCGGCGGCTTCGAATACCAGCTCGAAAATCTTGAAGGTCGCCCGCCGGAAGACACCGCGAGCGCGATGCAGGGTATGATCGCGGCGGCCAATCAGGACCCGCGACTGACCCGCGTGTTCTCCACCTTCACAGCGTCCAATCCGTCGATCTGGCTGGATATCGATCGGGAAAAGGCGCAGGCGCTGGGCCTGGCTGTTTCCGATGTGTTCAATGCGCTGCAGACCGCATTGGGCGGCTTTTACATCAATGACTTCAATCTGTTCGGCCGTACCTGGCAAGTCAATATCCAGGGCGACGCGGTTGATCGCAGCGATCCGGCGGCGATCTACAAGATCTATGTGCGCAACAAAAACGGCGAAATGGTGCCGCTGCGGTCGGTCGCCAATGCACGGATGGTCCTGGGTCCGCAGGTGATCAGCCGCTATAACAACTACCGGAGCGTAACAATCAACGGCAGCCCTAAGCCGGGCGTGTCCTCGGGCGACGCTTTGGTGGCGATGACCGAGCTTTCACGGAAAACGCTGCCGCCGGGGTTTACGTTCGAATGGACCGGCACCGCCTATCAGGAGCGCGAGGCCTCCGGACAGACAGGATACATCCTCGCGTTGGCGGTATTGTTTGCATACCTGTTCTTGGTGGCGCTGTACGAAAGCTGGATGATCCCCATCCCGGTGCTGCTGTCGGTCACGGTCGGCGTGCTGGGAGCGTTCTTTGGGTTGCAATTGTCCGGTCTGTCACTCGATCTGTATGCACAGATCGGCATGGTGGTGCTGATCGCGCTGGCCGCGAAAAATGGCATCCTGATTGTGGAGTTCGCCAAGGAGGCTCGGGAATCGGGCCTGCCAATCCATGAGGCTGCCTCGCTGGGTGCGCGGATGCGAATCCGGGCCGTGCTGATGACGTCGATCGCGTTTATCTTCGGCCTGATCCCACTGGTCTGGGCGACGGGTGCGGCGATGTTGAGTCGGCGAGCCGTCGGCACGGCGGTGTTCGCCGGAATGATTGTCGCCAGTTCGATCGGCGTGTTCCTGATCCCGATGCTGTATGTCGTGTTCCAGACGACGCGGGAGCGGGTAAAGCGCCGGTTCGGCGGGTCGGTCAGGTATCATCGGTAACGACGCTTCCACGGAGAGGCGTGGCTAAACCCCCCGGTTTTGATGGACGCCGTCGGGTCGACGCCGGAAGTCACGCGGTGGTTGCGTCGAGGTGCCGCTCTGCGCCCATGTCGGTCATTCAGCCAGCGCCCACGGCGTCTCCAAAGCGAACGTGCGGGGAGGAGAAGCTTGCCGCGGATTTGGGTTGAAGCAGTCCGTTTGGTTTCGGACCATAATGCGGCGAAGCGGACGTGCGGCGCAGATGGGACTAGCTGGCACCGGACGTCCAGTGTCGCGCAAGACCGTTACACTACATCTTCACGAGACCGCTGAGATGGTGCAAGCAAGATGACGCGCTTACGCATCAGCCGGTCTTGCGGCGGTCATGTCAGGAGTGACTGCCGGAGGCGCTGCCTGCGTGATCGGACCAGGCCATAGCTTGATGGCGGTCTTAAACATAGTCTCAGCTCGCTTAACGATCTCCCCTTCGCCCCAGCGGGTTTGTTCGAGAACAAATCTATTAAGTTCGATGTGAGTATTGGCGAGCTTCGCCTTCTTTTCCCGAAACGGCAGATTGCCGAGCTCCGTATTGTATCCGGTCAGCGACAAGTTGCCGAAGGTGTCCTTGAGGCGCGCATGAACGGAATCGGCATGCGCCCCGACTTCCATCTTCCACTCGTTGGTCATGGTCTGCGGCATGAGATGTTCGATAGTCGCGTTGTCCAAGTCGACGCGTTCCTTATGTCCGAAAGCGTCCTCAAGTCGGAGGAGCACGTAGCGTGTATAGCCGCGGCCATACTGAGCAAAATTTTTGAAGTTCTCGCCGAACTCGATGTCGTTCGGGAAACGCCGCCCGCCAGCGCCCGCCGACATAGATGTGCGCAGCCACTCTATGTGGTTGTCGG